>VGGT01000004.1 GCA_016868485.1 Bacteroidota bacterium | reverse complement strand
GAAAGGGACTCGACCAATTGATGCGCGAGACCGATAAACTGCGCAACGAGCACCAGCTTACGCGAAGCATGATCGAAAGTATGGAGGGTTATCCAGAGTCGCACAAGTATCTGCGCGACCATGGCAGGTTTGGATCGACGCCATCCGTTGTGGCCGATCTGATGCAGGCCGACCCCGAATGGAAACCGGTTTTGGAAGCGTTTTTGGAGCCCTATCTAAACCATTATTGGGTACATTCGTTTGAGGAAGCGCAGCAGGCCGTATTGCTGCTGTCGGAATCTTCAAAAGGACGAGTAGGGTTTTTCATACAGGAAACACTCATTCAATCAGCTTCGAAAGAAATTGAATTGCCGAAGGGTTGTCTGGATGCATTGTCTTTGATTCGTTGTCGGGAAGAGCATATGGCCTTATTCCGTCACTTACTACACGGAGTTTTGGTGTGCGATGAAGAGGCCTTATCCCTCTTGGCTCCCGCCGTATTGTCTGGACAATCGAACTGGGTTTTACTTGGAAAGAATGGTGTGCTCTCGATCGGCAAAAATTGGATTTCCGGGGGTTCAATTGGCCTATTTCAGGGAAAAAGAATCGGTCGTGCCCTGCGGGTAGAAGAGTTGAGTAAGTCTATTACTAAGTCAGAGAAGGCGATTGAGCGTCAGCAATTGGCCCTAACGAAATTGGAACAACAAATAGGTGAAATCAATCTGGTCATAGAGGCTTTACCCCTCAATGAGCAGCAGGCAAAATGCACCGAGCTGGATCGCGCAGGCCATCAGATCCGTCAGCAGATCGCCCTCACTGAGGCCGCCTTGACCCGAAATAAGAATAGAATTACAGAACTGGAGGCATTTTTGGATCGAAGCATAAGCACTTTAGAAACTACGGCTCCTGATTTGGGGACGATGCGCTCTGAGCGCGATCAAATCCAAGCGGCTGTTCTGGAGCTGCAACCCCTAACGGAATCTTTACGCTTGGAGGTGGAGCCGCTGAGAAAGCAATTTCATGAATCGAGCCTCGCTTGGCAGCAATCGGTTAGTCGATTGGAGTCGCAGCAGCAATCGGTGGATCAGCGCCAGCAACAAATTGAACGATTGGAGCACCGAAATATCCAAGACCGCGATCAATTAATGAGCATCAGGGCAGAGGCTGAGCAGTGGCAGAATCAACAAGGACCGGGCGATGATGAATTGGCGGTGCGCTATCGTCAACAAACCGAATGGAACACCCGCCAAGGTCAGGCAGAGGATGATTTCCTGGAAGCGCGTAATCAATTAACCCAACGAGAGGAAGAGATACGGGCTATGCGCCAGCGGAGGGATCAGGTACTTCAAATGTTCCAAATGGCTCAAAACCGCCTCAGCGAATTGCGCATTCGTGAAACCAGCATTCGTGAACGCTTGCGCGTTGAATTTGAATTGGAGCTGGATGCTCTGGAAGAGGTGGCTCCCCTGGACCCGCAACAGCTTATGGGTATGGAACAAAATTTATCGGCCCTGCGCAGCCGACTGGCAGATTTTGGCCCGATCAACCCGATGGCGCTGGAAACCTATAAAGAGGTGGAAGAGCGGAATCAATTTATCGCGCAGCAGCGATCGGACCTCATGGCAGCCCGCGGGAGCCTACTCGAAACCATCGCAGAAATTGATCAAACCGCTCGGGAACGTTTTTTGGAGGCCTTCGGACAGATTAGAACCTATTTCATTGAGGTTTTTCGAACGCTTTTTTCCGATGAAGACGCCTGCGACCTTCAGTTGGTCGATCCGCAACAACCATTGGATTCCCAAATTCACATCATTGCCCGGCCGAAAGGGAAAAAACCTTTATCAATCAATCAGCTTTCAGGCGGTGAAAAATCTCTGACTGCGACGGCCCTCCTCTTCGCGATCTTCCTCTACAAGCCTGCGCCTTTTTGCATATTCGACGAGGTTGATGCTCCGCTCGACGACAACAACATCGATAAGTTCAACCGCATGATCAAGCAATTCAGTAAGCAATCGCAGTTCGTGATCGTGACGCACAACAAAAAAACGATGGAAACCACCGATATCATGTACGGCATCACCATGGTGGAGCAAGGTGTCAGCCGGGTGGTGCCGGTTGATTTTAGATCGCTATCACTCAATTGATGCGACTAATCGAATCGCATGCTGTGCACAGGGTGGATTTTTCCGATGATCCAAGAAGCGACGATGCAAAGCAACAAACAGGATAGGAGCAGTAAGGCATTGATGCTCAAGGCTTCATCCAAAGGAAGATGCATGGGAACGGCGTCCACGTAGTAGTTTTCCTCATCCAGCGGTATAAATTTCCACTGCTTCTGCGCTGCGTATAGGAGGCAAAAGGCTAGGTTTCCCCAAAAAAGGCCTTTCAGGCAAGTGAATAATCCCGCCACCACAAACAAAAGGCGGACTTTCGAATTTTCCATCCCCATCGATTTGAGTAAGCCAATCGATGGAACGCGTTCCAGGATCAATATAAGTAGGGCCGAAAGAATATTGACACCACAAACGAGCAACATAATCAGGAGCATGACCCGTTTGTTGAGATCAAACAAGCCCAGCCAGCCAAACAAATTGGCAAAGCGGTCTTTGATGGAATAGGCCTCCCATTGGGGGTCTATCATGTCGCGTGTTGCGCTCACCACATCAGGAAGGGCATCGAGCTCGGTCAGATGCATTTCGACCTGTCCGACCTGTTGGGGCGTCCAGTCATTGATTTTTCGAATAAGCGCAAGCGGCCCAATCAGGATGGGTCGGCCATACTCGGCTTCAATTCCCAATCGATAGAAACCACTCACCACGACCGATCGGGCTCTGATCGGATTTTGGATGAAGTAAAGTTTGAGGCGATCACCAGGTTTAAGCCTCAACCTGCGTGCGAGTGTTTCTGGAATGAGTACCTCAACAGTACCCGTACCATCGTATTGAGCGGGCAGCTTGCCTTGTGTCAACCAATCTTTGCGTAATGCTTGGGGGAAATCATGCTCGATTCCTTTAAACAAAATGCCTTCGAATTCTTCTTGGTGGTGCGCTATGGCTGCTTTGTAGCCTACTTTCGAGAGTGAAGCAACACCTTTGATCAATTTTAGTGAATCGATCAGTTCATCAGACGGAGCGATGGGATCTGATTCAAAATCATGGGCCTGAGTCCATTTTTGTACTTGCACATGGCCCGAGAAGGATGTAAATTTAGCCGGAATAACCGTTTGGAATCCACCCACAATGGCATACGACAACAAGATGGCGGCAATGCCGCAGGCTGTAACCACAACGGCCAGTCGAAGCATCAATCGTGTAAGCCTGTGGTGGCTATCACGATTCAGCCTATTCATCAGCAGCCAAATTAAGCGCATATCATTTCGTTTTTTTGGATTCCGCACGGGATTCCTTGCCGTCAAAAATAATGCGCTCTCGGGCTTTTCTGTCTTTTTGATCGCAATGCTTGTATCAAGCCATCATTCTGCTTGGGCCAGCATGCCCTTTGGGGAACCCTCAAAAGAACATCCACTATCGCCGATATGCGGAGCCGATCGATACAGAATGTGGCTGCCTGATCTAAAAGGCAAGAAAATTGGACTGATGGTGAATCCAACATCTCGAGTAGGTCGGATGCATTTGGTCGATTTCATGCGCAAAAAAAGGGTAGACGTTCAGGTCGTCTTTGCCCCCGAGCATGGCTTTCGCGGCGAGGCTCAGGCTGGTGAAGAAATTTTGGACGGCAAGGATGCATCCACAGGAATTCGGGTGGTATCACTCTATGGAAAAAGTGTAAAACCAAGAGCCGAGGATTTAGCGGGACTCGATGCGGTGGTATTTGATATTCAGGATGTGGGCGTTCGGTTCTACACCTACCTCAGCAGTCTGCACTACCTGATGCAGGCCTGTGCCGATCAAAACATCCCTTTGTGGTTATTTGATCGACCCAACCCCAACGGACATTATGTTGATGGCCCTATTTTGGATACAGCTTATCGTTCCTTTGTGGGTCTTCATCCCATACCGGTCGTTCATGGGATGACCCTTGGTGAATTAGCGCGTATGATTCAGGGAGAAGGTTGGTTAGATTCTGCTCGCGTATGCCGTTTGGTGGTTGTTCCGATGGATCGCTATCGCCGCAGCCAGCGGTATGATTTGCCAATCCCTCCCTCTCCGAACCTGCCCGATGCCCTCTCGGTGGCTCTTTATCCGTCTCTTTGTTTTTTTGAAGGCATCGATGCTTCCTTGGGCCGGGGTACCGACAAGCCGTTTCAAATGGTGGGGGCGCCCTGGTTTTTGGGGGGCGACACCATCTTCACCCCGAGATCCATTCCGGGTAAATCGAGTGCTCCACCTTTTATGGGTGTGCCGTGCGGGGGGCTCAACTTCACGCATTTATCAGTGGATGATGTACGTTCGACCGCCCGCCTATGGCTCGATCCTTTGTGGCTTTTCTGCGATCAAGGAAAGGAACGTGCAGGATTTTTTCTCCCCTTCTTCGACAAATTGGCCGGTAATGCTGTTTTTCGCGAGGGAATTTTGAGGGGTGAGAGCGAGTCTGAAGTGCGGTCGACCTGGATCAATGCATTGACCGAATTTCGGCAACGAAGAGCCCCTTACCTTATTTATCCGGATGAGTAATCCAGAACATTTTACCCCATCAGATCCATGTTAGATCATCCCATGTCGGAGTTTCAACCACAACCAATTGTGTTTTTTGGCACACCCCCATTTGCCGCGCACTGTCTGGAAGTTCTGCACCAGGGGGGTGTACGCATATCGGGGGTGGTGACCGCACCCGACCGTCCGGCTGGGCGTGGTCGAAAACTCAATGAGTCGCCTGTCAAGCGCTATGCGCTGGAGCATGGATTGCCACTTGCGCAGCCAGAACGCTTGAAATCGCCCGAATTTTTGGCGCAATTGCGGATTTGGAATCCCGCCCTGCAGGTGATCGTGGCCTTTCGAATGCTTCCGGAAGTGGTTTGGAATTTCCCTCCGTTGGGCACCATCAACCTGCACGCATCTCTTCTTCCCGCCTACAGAGGCGCTGCACCCATTCAATGGGCCATTATTAACGGTGAAACCCAAACGGGTTTGACCACCTTTAGACTTCGCCACGAGATTGATACGGGTGATATGATCGGTAAACGAGCGGTGAACATCGATCCAGAGGCTGATGCCGGTGCGCTGCACGATTTATTGCTCGAAGTAGGCGCCCCTCTTTTGCTGGAAGGCGTTCAACAAGTGCTGAATGGCACCGCAGTTTTCGAAACCCAGATTGCTGACCTTTACACGCAATACCCCCACGCGCCTAAATTAAGGCCCGAAACGGGGCGAATTGATTGGAACATGTGCGCACAAAAAATTCATAATCTGGTGCGGGGCTTATCACCTTCACCCGGAGCCCACACATTATACAGGAGCGAGCAGATGAAGATCCTGCGCACCCGCCGTGTAGTAGCCACCCCCAATTTGGTTGCCGGACAAACAACCTATATCGATGGGAATTGGCTGGTGGGTTGTGGCGATGGTCTGTTGGTCATTGAACAAGTGCAAGCCGCGGGTGCAAGACCCATGAGTGCACAGGATTTTTTGAGGGGTCACCCCGAAATGAGGGAAGTAATTTGGGGTACTTAGTGAGCCGCTTTGCGCCTGCCATGTCTGGGGTACTTGGGTGTGCCAACAGGCGCCTGCCATCAATCTTCATTACCTGAGACGGGCCTTGAATAACAAACGGTCCTGAAGGCGTTTTCCCCATCCCGATCGATTGAATGGGGTGTTGCCCAAAAGATCGACCTCCCGAATTCCATGCCGGGCGTTACTCAGCAGGATGGCATCTGCGACCAAGCATTCATCAAGGCCGATTGGTTGTTCATAGGGATCGAGACCAACTTCCGACGAAAATTCTTCTAAAATAAGACCCCTCATCACCCCAGGCAAACATCCTTCCGACAAGGAGGGGGTCAAAATTTGCTTGTCTTTCACCAAAAAAATATTGCTGCTGCTGCACTCAACCACGCGGCCATCGGAGTTCAGCATCAGCGCATCGTGCCAGCCCCTCATGCGCGCCTCCCGAGCCGCCAACACATAATCGAGTGCCGCCATTCGTTTAACCTCCGGCCGGGTGATGGGCACTTTGCGTTGCTCCGCCACCCCAATGCACAAGGGTGATGAATCCTGCTGGGGGTAGGGCAGGGGTGCCTCTTCAGTGCGCAACATCAGGCAAGATCGATCCTCCAGGGGGCAATAACGACCCTCAGAAACACGAAATGCATAGATTCGCCAAACGGCTCCGGCCCCCGTCGAATGCTGATGATTGCGGGCAAGTTTCTCTAAGGCAGCGCTCAATTCACTGTGGTCGACAGACATATCGAGCCCAATCTGTTGCGCGCCCGAAAAGAGACGGGCGAGGTGGCGTTGCAACCAAAGCAGTTTCCCATGGCCAACGACAATAGACTCAAAGAGGCCATCTCCGTAGCTGAAGGCCCGATTGTGCTCAAGCGCAGGGAAATCACCAACGCCAGTTGCTCGCCAACTTCCTTTTGTATAGATAAACCACACAGGGCGAAAAATAAGTACAAGTAATCGATTTTCGGACTATCTTGTCGCTTTTTATTCCCCTTCTTGTCCCTTTTTAGTCCCATTTCCTTATCATTGCTATAACATTATATTCTATTGCTTATGCAAACACTCGGACAATTTATCATTGAACGTCAAAAGGAGTTTCCGTTTTCAAAAGGGCATTTATCGCGATTATTGCGTGATTTAGGCATTGCCGCGAAAATTGTGAACCGCGAAGTGAACAAGGCGGGTTTGGTGAATATATTGGGCGAAACAGGTGGTGTGAATGTGCAGGGTGAGTCGGTTAAGAAGTTGGATGTATTCGCTAACGAACAGTTTATTGCTGCCTTAAGCGCCGGGGGTGAATGTTGCGCGGTGGCGAGTGAGGAGGAAGACGATATCATTCCGATCCAATCGGATGTGTCGCGCGATGCCAAGTATGTTGTTTTGATCGACCCGCTCGATGGAAGTTCCAATATTGACGTGAACGTTTCCATCGGAACCATCTTTTCGATTTACAGACGAATCACGGAATCCGGTCCGGGCAGCCGCGAAGATTGCCTTCAGGCCGGTCGGCACCAAGTAGCGGCTGGCTACATCGTTTATGGATCATCCACCATGTTGGTCTATACCACAGGGCATGGGGTAAATGGCTTCACCTTGGATCCTTCGATCGGGGAGTTTTGCCTTTCGCACCCCAACCTGCGGATTCCTGAGGAAGGTAAAATATATTCGATCAACGAAGGGAACTATTTGGATTTTCCTGAGGGAGTAAAAAAGTATATTAAATATTGCCAGGCTCAGGACCCCGCCTCAGGCAGACCCTATAGCTCACGTTATATCGGCTCTATGGTGGCTGATTTACACCGAAACATAATCAAGGGTGGGGTATTTATTTATCCGGCCACCAAGAAATCACCCAGCGGAAAGCTTCGTTTGGGATACGAGGGTAACCCCATGTCCTTTATTGTGGAGCAGGCAGGGGGTAAGGCATCCGATGGCTACCACCGAATTCTGGATATTAGACCCAACGAATTGCACCAACGGGTGCCCATCGTATTGGGCAGCACACGAATGGTGGAAAAAGTGGAAGAACTAATCCGCCAACACGATCCAGTGGCCTCGAATGAGTATTTTATTGGATGATCGACACTCCTCTACACGATAAATCGTCTTTATGTCGGGTGTCAATGCTCCTTTAGAATCATGCATCAATGCACCAAGGCGTCTGCACAGCATGAACTAGCGAAGGCTTCGGGCTTGGCCTTAAAGGTAAGTCCCATGCCCCGAACATAGCCCCGGGCCTCCTGATAGGCCACATGCGATGGAAATCGGGGGTCTTCGTTGATATCGGCATGCACTTCAACAGTGGCTCCGAGTTTTTGCAGCGGTTCGAGCAATTGCCAAGCAATATCAATAGAAAGCGCTACCTCATGCATCAGGCGTTCACGCAAGGTCATTGAGCGGGTTTCCCTAAATCGACGCATGAGCATACTTCCGCCTTGCCCGACTTTATAAATGACCACCACGGAGGCGAATTCTGAATGCCTGGCGTATTGTTGTGAGTCGGTTCCCACGCAAACGCGTAATTCTTTTCCGTTTAGCATTTCTTTTTGTACACAGGCGAACACATAATCAACGAGGGTAGATTGTATCGCATCCCTGCTGAAGGTCGTCCAATCGCTACGGACATCATCTACATTCTGCTTCTGAATCTGCATTTTTGTTCAAAAAAAGCACAAAATCAAACCACACGATGCACAAATTATCAACAACACAGATTATCGCCCCAGTTCCTTTTTAAGCGTCTCCAAAAAGCCCTTCACCTTCACCAAGCGCACAAGGATCTCATGTTTGGGGTCCGTTTCCGTAGGAAGAGGCTTCTGTTGAAGTTGTTCAGCAGCTCCTTTTAAGGTAAATCCTTTGTCTTTGACCAGGTGCCTCACCTTTTCGAGTAGGTGTATGTCCGCCTGCGTATATACCCGATTGCCCTTTCGGTTCTTAGACGGTTTGATGGCGGAAAATTGCTTTTCCCAAAACCTCAGTACGGTGGCGTTCACATCGAGGAGCACAGCTACTTCACCGATGGTGTAGTATTTTTTTTCGAGAATGTAGGGTTTGTAGGGCATCAGTCGAAGGATTGATTGAGGGTTCCTGAAATTTGTATGAGCCGATCAAATTGGTCGGGGCTAATGTCATCATGGAAGAAATAGACCGGATTAACCTTTCGGCCATCCTTAATAACCTCATAATGTAGGTGTGGCCCGGTGCTTTTTCCCGTATTGCCTACTTTGCCAATGAGTGTGCCTCTACTGATTTTCTGTCCCTGACGAACCGCAAAGGCCGAGAGGTGAGCATAGAGTGTCTGATAGCCAAAACCATGGTTGATGATCACCGCATTGCCATAGCCTCGATCCATTCGAAGCAATTTTTCTACCCGACCATCACCCGTAGCATAAACAGCGGTAGAGGTAGGGGCGGTAAAATCAACCCCTTCATGCATTTTAAGTGTTTTGTAGATGGGGTCAATCCGGTATCCAAAACCAGAGGCGATGGAGGTTAGGTTTTTATTCGAAACAGGTTGAATGGCCGGAATGGCCGAAAGCAATTGCTTTTTGTCGCTCGCCATTCGGGCCAATTCGTCATAACTCTTGCTTTGGCGGTACAATCTTTTGCCGAGGCTCTGAACCCGCTCTGCTGTTTCTTCTATGAGCTTTGTTTGATTACGCGACATGATCGAAGAACGCTGGGTCTGAGTCGCTATGCCCGAGCGAACCTGATCACCAAGCGGCTCCGCTTCAAATATGACCCGGTAGATTTGGTCGTCGCGTTGTTCCAATTCCCTTAATGCTTGTTCGGCCAGTTCAGTGCGCTGTTGCAGCAGTTCATATTGTAGGCTTAATTGTTCGATATCCCTCAGTAATCGCTTTTCTTTGGGTGAGTCAATATAAGTGTATGCAATCCCCACTACGACAGCTGAGAAGACGAGAACGGCCGACACGAAACCAAAAATCCTCAGTGCGCGCTGCCACCAGCGGATCTCAACTTTTTCAAACCGCAAACGGGCGTCGTTGTAGTAGTATTTGATTCGGGCCACAGGCGAAAATATGATTATTTTTGCGCACTTTCAGCCAACCAATCCGATTAGCTCCACCGTTTAAATTACCCCCCCGAATATTGACTGTCTTTTATGAATAACGTCCTTCTCGCCGAACAAGTACGCCAAAGGTTTCTGGATTTTTTTCGCCGCAAGGGGCACCACATTGCCGAACCCGCGCCCTTGGTAGTCAAGGGCGATTCCACGCTGTTATTTACCAATGCGGGCATGAATCCTTTCAAGGATATTTTTCTGGGATTTGCACAAGCCGCGCACCCCCGCGTGGCCGACACCCAGCCATGTCTGCGCGTATCGGGTAAGCACAACGACCTCGAAGATGTAGGACACGATACCTATCACCATACCTTGTTCGAAATGTTGGGAAATTGGAGTTTTGGTGATTATTTTAAAGAAGAGGCCATTGCTTGGGCTTGGGAATTGCTGACGGTAGAATTTAAGTTAGATCCAGATCGACTTTATGTAACCGTTTTTGGAGGCGACCAGGGGGATGGTCTGGAATACGATCATGAGGCAAGTTCCCATTGGTCGAAGTGGATCGACAGCAGCCGAATCTTGCCCGGCTCTCGGAAAGATAATTTTTGGGAAATGGGTGATCAAGGTCCTTGCGGCCCCTGTTCTGAGATTCACATCGATCTACGAAGTGATTTAGACCGCGCCACGGAAGACGGTGCCTTACTGGTGAACAACGACCACCCTCAGGTGCTCGAGATTTGGAATCTGGTATTCATGGAGTTCAACCGCATGGCCGATGGTCGTCTGGAGCGCCTGCCCCAAAAACATGTCGACACCGGCATGGGTTTTGAACGCTTGTGTAGGGCATTGGTTGGGGCTTCGAGTAACTACGATACCGGCGTTTTTCTTCCCCTGATTGAGGCCATCGAAAGGGGTACGGGTATGGTCTACGGAAAAAGTGAACCCACTGATATCGCCATTCGTGTAGTGGCCGACCACATCCGGGCAGTTTCTTTTGTGATTGCCGATGGTCAGCTGCCTTCAAACACCGGAGCAGGGTATGTTTGCCGGCGCATATTAAGAAGGGCGGTTCGGTATGGCTACACATTTTTGGGTCGTACGGAACCATTTCTACACCTATTGGTGCCTGTTTTATCCGCACAAATGGGGGGGATGTTCCCTCGGTTGAACAGCCAACTACAGACCATATGCGATATCATCAAGCAGGAAGAGCTGACTTTTCTACGAACCCTGAGTACGGGGCTGCTCAGGTTGGATCAATTGATGAAAGACGCGAAAGCGAGTACCGCTTCCGAGCTTTCGGGGCAACAGGTTTTTGAACTTTTTGATACGTATGGATTTCCAGCCGACCTCACAGCCCTCATTGCCCGTGAAAAGGGGTTCGCTATTGATGAGGGCGGATTCGAGCAGGCCATGCAAGAGCAGAAAAACCGATCGAGGCGGGCTACCCGACAACAAGCTGGCGATTGGATTCGTTTGGGGGATGATTCCTCCGGTTCGGTCTTCACAGGATACCACCAAACCGAACTGTCAACCAGCATTTTGGCAGCACGACAGGTCGAAAAAGCAGGTCAACAGCGTGTTCAACTTATTTTAACGGGCACGCCTTTCTACGCGGAGTCAGGTGGTCAGGTTGGCGACACCGGCGTACTCATTCATGAATCTGGACACACGATACCGGTCCTCGATACCATCAAGGAAAACGGGCAAATCATGCACATTGTTGAACAAATGCCGGGTGAACTCGAAGGCAATTGGACAGCCAAGGTCGATGCAAGCCGTCGTCAGCTGATTTCGGTGCATCACAGCGCAACACACCTGCTGCATGCGGCCTTACGCCAGGTTTTGGGTACTCATGTTCAACAAAAAGGCAGTTTGGTGGGCCCGGAATCCCTTCGTTTCGATTTTTCGCACGGTGCACCGCTGTCCGATGATGAAGCAAGAAAAGTGGGTGAGATTGTTAATCAGCGGATACTCCAGGCCATCGACCTCAAAGAAGAAACGGGTGTTTCTCTCGAAGAGGCGACCGCAAGAGGTGCAATGGCCCTTTTCGGAGAGAAATATGGTGAAACCGTGCGGGTAATCACCTTCGACCCCGAATTTAGTGTAGAGTTGTGTGGAGGTACACACATCCGGAATACAGCCCAAATTGGCAGCTTCTTTGTGACCGCGGAAACGGGCGTGGCGGCCGGTGTTCGGCGAATAGAAGCGGTGGGTGGACATGCGGCCCACCGTTTTGTATCGGATCGAATGGCCCAATGGCAACAGATCCATGAGACTCTGAGATCTCCTCGAAATCTGCCAGAGCAGGTTCAAAGACTTCAAAAAGAGCTAGCCTCTATGCGAAAGGAGCTTGAAAGGAGGAACGATCAAGCCTTATCCGGCATACAAAAAGAACTCTCGACCCAATACGCCGAATATTCAGGAATGCGGTTTTTGATGAAGGTTGTGGATCTCGACCAAGTTGAACATCTGAAAAAATTGGCGGGTGGATTGGTCAACCAAAGTGGGCTATCAGCCGTGGTTTTGGGTGCAATACATTCGGAGAAAGCCAGCATAGCCATAGCCATGAACCCAACACTTTCTGGTTTAGCCGGTTTGACATCAGGAAGCCTCGCCAAAGAAGCAGGCGCAATACTCGGCGGTTCGGGAGGCGGATCTCCACAATTGGCTATGGCTGGAGGCCCCGAAAAAGCAAAGTTGAGCGAAGCCCTAAAATACGTCAACGAACAATTATTAGCCCACATCAATGCCCAATGATTCAATCAATGAAGCCAAACGAAGATCATCCGTATGAACTGGTAGTGGGTTTAGAGGTTCACGCACAGTTAACGACCCATTCAAAAGCTTTCTCTTCGGATCCCACCGAATACGGTGCCGCACCCAATACACAGGTCAGTGCTATAACATTAGGGCACCCCGGAACACTTCCCCTCCTGAATCGTCAGGTGGTTGATGATGCCATCCGATTGGGCATCGCCTTAAACTGCCGAATCAGGGAACGCAATGAATTTGCCCGTAAGAATTACTTCTATGCGGATTTACCTAAAGGCTATCAGATCACCCAACATACGACACCGATTGCTACCGAGGGCTTTATGGATCTCAAGCAGGCAGACGGACAGGTATTTCGGCTGCGCATCACCCGAATTCACATGGAGGAGGATGCCGGAAAGAGTATGCATGATCAAGACCCCTACGATTCGCTCATCGACCTGAACCGTTGTGGTGTTCCCCTCCTGGAAATCGTCACAGAGCCCGACATCCGCAGTGCCGCCCAGGCGGGTCAGTACCTTACCGAGATGCGTCGATTGCTGCGTTATTTGGAAATTTGCGACGGTAATATGGAAGAAGGGAGTATGCGCTGCGATGCCAACATCAGTGTTCGCAAGAAGGGTGACCCCCAATTCGGAACAAAAGTTGAGGTCAAGAATATGAATTCAATCAGGCACGTTCAAAAGGCGATTGAGCACGAATTCGAACGACAGATGGCCATGATTGAGTTGGGCCAAGTCATCAGCAGCGAGACCCGAAGTTTCGATGCTGGCCGAGGGAACACATTTGCTCTTCGTTCCAAGGAACAAGCCAACGATTATCGCTATTTCCCGGAACCGGACCTTCAACCGGTTTTGGTGACTGAAGACTGGAAATCAGCAGTACGTACTGCCATGCCGCCACTTCCTGCCGCGTTACTGCTAGACTTCACCACACGTTGCGGACTGAGTGAATACGACGCTGGGGTGTTGACCGAAACCAAGGATGTTGCGCTCTATTATAACGAAGCAATCAAAAAAACGAAACATTTCAAAGCGGCCGCCAATTGGGTGATGGGACCCGTTAAATCTTGGCTCAATGCCAATGCCCTCTCGATGATTGATTTTCCGATTTCAGCCGAATGCCTTGCACGCTTAACCGAGTTGGTGGAAGAGGGTGGCATTAGCCATACGGCCGCTGTGCAAAAGTTATTTCCTGCCCTTCTGAATGAGCCCCAAGCGGATCCGTCTGAATTGGCCGATCGAATGGGTTTGCAACAGCTGAAAGACACCGATGAGTTATCGCGATTGGCGCAGGAGGTGCTTCTGGCTTGGCCTGATAAGGTCGCCGCCTACCGATCGGGCAAGAAGGGCATGATCGGACTCTTTATGGGCGAGCTTATGAAGAAATCGGGCGGAAAGGCAGATCCAAAATTAGCTACACGGCTTCTGGAGGAGCTACTGGAGGGTTGAAACGGCATCGTTTACCCCATGCCCGGTGTGCCCCATGCCCAAGTTCCTGTTGTCAGAAAACACTTGTCTATTTAACGCACACTTAACACGCCATGGGTCATACAAACGATAGCTTTGTGTCGAACAGCGACAGATCTATGCCCACCTACAAAATCCTGGTTGCCGAGGATACGCCAGACGCGCGTGAAATCATCGAATACACCTTAAAAAAGGAAGGCTTCGAGGTTTATGTGACCCCGAACGGGCAAGAAGCACTAAAAAAACTTAAAGAAGTCACACCCGATGTAGTCATTCTCGACGTGATGATGCCCGTCCTCGACGGAATTGAAACCTGTCGCCAGATCAGAAAAATGGATCGATTCAAAGATGTTCTGATCGCCTTCCTCACCGCACGCGAGGAGGAATTTGTGGAAGTCATGGGTTTTGAAGTGGGAGCAGATGATTATATCCCCAAGCCCATAAAACCCGCGGCCTTGGTGAGTCGGATCAACGCCCTCATCCGTCGGGCCGCCCTCACCCGAAATGCATCACCCACACGATTGGAGATGCCTCCGCTTATTATAGATCGGGATACCTATTCTGTGACACTCAACGGAAAGGTGCTCCCATTGGCGCGAAAAGAATTTGAACTGCTTTATCTATTGGCTTGTTCACCCGGAAAGGTCTTCAACCGAGATAAGATCTTGGAGTTGATCTGGGGCAATGACGTAGTGGTCATAAACCGTACCATAGATGTACACGTGCGGAAGATCAGAGAAAAGTTAGGAGATGACTATATTGTAACCATAAAAGGAGTAGGTTACAAGTTCGTCAATCCGTGAAAAACCCCACCCCACGCGCGCTCGCCGTATTAACAGGCCTGGTTTTTTTTGTATTCTATCAGCCATTGGCATGGCTAACCAATCGCCTCGATCTCAATGGTTTTTTGCTCAGTTGCGTCGCGAGCCTCATGGTGGCTGTTTTGGTGTTTTTGGTGGTAGAATATTACCTCTACAGAAAAGTAAAGAGTATCTATAAGTTGATTTTTAACCACAAAACAGGGAAATCGGACACCGACTTAGCGGGTATGCTGGCACACAACCCCCTTGAAGAAGTAACCGGCCAAATCGAAAAGTATCTTCAAGAAAAGGAGGAGGCAAAGCCACGCGAACTGGCGCTCGAGCAATACCGAAAACAGTTCATAGGCAACGTATCGCATGAACTCAAGACCCCGATTTTCAACATCCAAGGATACGTACATAGTTTGCTGGATGGAGCCTTAGAGGACCCCATGCTGGCACGGCATTTTCTCAAAAAAGCGGCACGAAGCGCAGATCGGATGGAGCAACTGGTCCACGACCTGCTCAGTATCTCCGAGTTGGAAGGGGATATTGATCTCGATTGGGAGACCTACGACATCCACGATCAGTGTCGCGATGTATGTGAAGCATTGGAGTTCAAAGCGGGAGAAAGAGGCATAACGCTTTCGATGAAGCCAGGTATTCGGCCACCGTTTTTCGTTCGGGCCGATAAAAAGAAAATTCGACAAGTGTTGATCAATCTGCTTTCCAATTCCATTCGATACGGCAAAGAGAAGGGGAGTACCCTCATCGGTATCTATGATATGGATAGTCATTACCTCGTGGATGTGACCGATACGGGAATTGGTATTGAAGCCGAACACCTGCCGCGCCTTTTCGATCGATTTTATCGGGTAGATGCGTCCCGTTCGCGCGAGCAAGGGGGTACAGGATTGGGTCTGTCCATTGTGAAGCATATAGTAGAGGCGCACGGTCAGCAAGTTCATGTGCGTTCTAGCCAAGGCATGGGCACAACTTTTGGATTCACCTTGGCCAAGGCCCCTCTGCAGTAAACCTTCGTCCGTGTTGGTTTTTTCTTCCACCCTGAGCAAGGGCGAAGCGTATATTTGCCCGCATGAAAGCACTTGGATGGAAGGATATCGTATTGTACGAAGACGATCGCATAGTCGTGGTCAACAAGCCACCCCACATCAGTTCCCTCGATGAACGTACGGCGCACAAGTCGTCGCTGTTGCAGATGGCGCGCTCTGCGCACCCAGGCATCATTTTATGCCATCGGCTCGACAAAGAAACATCCGGTGTTCTGGTCATGGCGCGCGACGAAGAAACCTATCGGCATGTTTCCATGCAGTTTGAACACAGAAAAGTGCAGAAATACTATCATGCTGTCGTAGAAGGGATCCATAAAACGGAAAACATGACGGTAGATTTACCAATTGGCATGGCACGAAATGGATTGATGCGTATTGATTTTTCCGATGGAAAAGAAGCAGTTACCCATTTTAACGCTTTGGAGCACTTTCGTCACTTCACCTTAATGGAATGCCAGCCCGTAACAGGTCGTACCCATCAAATCAGGGTGCATCTGAATTGTAGGGGAATGCACATTGCGCACGACTTAGAATACGGTGGAACCATACCATTCCTTTCGCGGATCAAGCGGCACTACCGCATTTCCGAGCATCAAGAAGAACCTCCAATGATCAGGAGGATGGCACTTCATGCCCGAAGGATTGTGTTGACCTACGGTGAAGGACTACATCTCGATATAGAGGCACCTTATCCCGAAGATATTCGGGTTATGTTGAAGGTGCTCAATAAATATGATGTTTAGACGCCTTGTTCTGGATTCTGGCGCTCTGTTTTTTGGGATTCGGCCATTTGCTTTTTCAGTCGTTCAGCTTCCTTCTTAGCTTTGTCGATTTTCGCTTGAACCTCTGCCCGAAGGACATCAGCGTTTTTCGACATGGAAAAGAAGTGAATGTTGTTCTCCCATAAACGGATGTCGTTTTCCAGTTCATTCAGCTGCGTTTGTAGCCTATTGCGGTCGCGTCGCGCCGGGGTGTCTATATTCTGCCCGTCTTCGGATGATGAGTCTCGACGCCGGCTGTTTGGACGACTGTTACCGGAAGTCGGCCTGTAGCGATCCGGATTACTGGAGCGTGAAGAGGCGTGTAACTGGTCATAATGTGCCTGGAGGGCGTTGCGGTAACGGTTGTGTATGGCCTCCCTCATGCGCAAGGGGAGGGGTGGAGCAGCAGTCCATCGGCGCTGAAAAGCCTGAAGGGCCTCGAGATCGCTTTTATGTTCGCCACCAGCCACAAACGCTTCCACCTCCGCCGCTAATGATTCCAGAATTGCTTTGGTTTCCGCATGGCGTGCATCTTGGTCTTTGAAGTGTTCCTTTTTTCGATTAAAAAATAGGTCCTTAGCCGCTTTGAAACGAATCCAATACTTCTCTCTGATTTTGTGGGGCAGCGAATTGCATTTTTTCCAGTCTTCTTGTAAGCCAATCAGTGCCTCCGTGGCAACCTTCCAGTCGGTACTGTTGGCGTGCTCTTCGGCAGCAACACAGATCCTTTCAGCTTCCTGTCGCAGTTGACCCCATTCCTGTTTCCTTTCCTTAAAAAACTGACCCCGCTGCTCAAAAAAGGTGGAAAGCAACGAGCGGAAGTTTGTCCACAATTCATCCTGTTTTTCACGTGCAACCGGACCTATCGCACGCCAATCCGCCTGAATTTTTTCCACCTTTTGCCCCATTTCATTCCAAGCCGCAGGTGAAGAGGGTAGACCCTGATCGAGCGTATCTTTGAGCAGGCTCATAACGCCCGTCTTTAGACGTAGATTTTCAGCAAAAACCGCATCCATTTCGGCTTGTCGTTCACGTCTGCGTTCATGTATGCGGTCAGAGGCCAACTTAAATCGCTGCCAAACTTCTTCGCGTTGTTCGCGAGAAACAGGCCCCGTGTTTTTCCAGAGTTCGTGCATGCCCGCGAGTGTACCCAATGCTTTGTTGAGGTCACTCATCAGCATCAAGGATTCGGCTTGTTCGCACAATCCGATCTTGAATGCCAAATTCTTTTGCATATCAAGTTCCTTCAATTCACGGTTGATGCGCAAATTGGCATAGAATCGATCGATGAGGGCTTGGAAGCGTTTCCAGAGTTCTTGTCGTTGTTCGGCCGGTACATGGCCGCTTTCATTCCATCGTTGCTGAAGACCTTTGATGGTGTTGGGTTCCAATTGAACGCCATTTTCCTCCTGTTCGACAGCTTTAGAGAGCTCTGCCAGTATTTCTTCTTTTCTTCTGAGACCTTCTGCTTGTTCTCGGTCGCGCAGTTCACGTTCTTGTTGGCGGCGTTGCTGGTATTTGCTTATGGTATCCATAAACAAAAGGAATAAGGGATCGGGATCTGGGGCGTAGTCTTCTTCCATTCCACCAGCGGCCAGGTATTCAGCGCGTGCCCTGCGTTTCTCCATGTCGAAACGGTCGATGAGTACAGCGCGCAGCACAGAAATTTGATCCCTCTGCGTTCGGAGGTCTGTATGTCTGCAAGCTTCTGTGAGTAGGGTTACCAAGGTAGCGGTATCCATGGCGTCGAGCATTTCGGCTGTCATGGCGGGTTCAGGCCCCTCCGACTCCTCTGCGAAATGTGCGTTGTCGAATTCATCGTGGGCCGCGGTGTCTTTCGGTTGGTTTTCATCCATAACATCCACAGGCTCATGACTGCCCGGCTCGCCTGTCGATGAAACGGGCACAACATCCTGTGTTTCAGTATCCATAGAAACGATGGTGCTTTCTGGGGCCTCTTCACCCTGCACGTCCGAAACGGTCGCCTGTTCTGTACCATTCAATTCTGGTCGCATTGAATCCTGCTCTAAGTCGCCCTGCATCATGTACTTAAAATAACAATTGATAAAAAATAACCTGCAAACTGCAAAAATACGGAAATTTGCAGGCCTAGCCAAAGAAAAAGTCTGATTTAACCGATGAATAACACCTTCGCCAATCTCAATACAAGGTTTTGTCTGGTTGAATGTCCGCGTGATGCCATGCAGGGTATTCAACAATTCATCCCCACGGAAATCAAGACAGCCTACTTGAATCTGTTGCTGGAGGTGGGATTTGATATCATCGACTGTGGTAGCTTTGTATCGCCTAAAGCCATTCCGCAAATGTCGGATACGGCTCAGGTACTGAACGCATTGAATCGGGCCAATAGCCATTCGAAACTGCTTTGTATTGTGGCCAACGAAAGAGGTGGTGAGATGGCATCTCTTCATGAACAGGTCGATATCCTTGGTTTTCCGTTTTCGATTAGCGAAACATTTCAGATCAATAACACAGGGGTTGGCAGGGCCGCTGGCTTGGAAACCATTGCTCGACTCGTAGAAGGCTGTGCGCGACACCGCAAAGACTTAGTGGTGTATCTGTCGATGGGCTTTGGCAATCCGTATGGCGAAGAATATGACCCCGAAATGGTTGGCCTTTGGACCACTAAACTGATGGAATTGGGTGTTCGCACCATCTCATTGAGCGACACGGTGGGTGTGGCCAGCCCGGAGCAAATTGGTGGCTTATTTGCTTCTATCAAAAGTAATTTTCCTCTGATGGAGTTTGGGTTGCATCTGCATGCGCATCCGGCTCAGCGCGACGACAAAATTGCGGCAGCCTATTTCAGTGGTTGTAGGCGATTCGATGGGGCATTACTCGGTTTCGGAGGCTGTCCGATGGCTCAGGATGAGATGGTCGGCAATTTGGCTACCGAACATATTGTTCAATTCGCGAAAAGGCAGGGCATTCAATTGAATTTGGTTACGGAGAAATGGCATCAGGCCCAATGGATGGCCACAGGAATTTTTGGTCGCTTTCATTAATCGAAATTGACTCACTGAAATTGACTCACTGAAATTGACACACTGACATTGACACTCCGAAATTGAAACACCGAAATTGACATGAATATCCAAGAATCTGAATCGCCTTGGCCTCTGCGCAAAACCAGGCTTTTTTTTATTTTATCGGGTTTTTTCATCACCAACGCGCTGCTCGCAGAGTTTATTGGTGTAAAAATATTTTCTCTGGAGCTGAGTACAGGGTTCAGACCCCTGGATCTTCATTTTTTTGGTTTGGAGCACGTCGGATTCAATCTCACGGTGGGTGTCTTGTTGTGGCCCTTCGTTTTTATCATGACAGACCTTATCAATGAATACTTCGGGATAAAAGCAGTTCGCCAGTTCTCTTGGTTTGCCGTAATGCTCATTGCCTATGCTTTTTTGTTTGTGAGTCTCGCCATTGCCTTGGTGCCGGCAGGATTTTGGCCGACTTCACAGGTCGAAAATGGAATTCCGGATATGCAAAAGGCTTATGGGGCCATATTCGGTCAAGGCCGCTGGATCATCATGGGTTCAATTGTGGCGTTTTTAATGGGGCAATTGGTGGATGTATGGGTATTCCATTGGGTAAAATTTAAAACAGGTGAAAAGTGGATTTGGCTGCGTGCAACTGGTTCAACCCTTGTTTCCCAGTTCATTGACAGCTTTGTTGTTTTATGGATCGCCTTTTATTTGGGAGCAGACTGGCCACTTTCCACTGTTTTGGGTATCGGTTTGATTAACTATGTGTATAAGTTTGCTGTTGCGGTATTGCTCACGCCACTGATCTATCTGGTGCATCACGGTATTGAAGGCTATTTGGGACCAGCGCTCGCCGAGGCGATGCGTCGCGAGGCCATGAATTAATATTTATTTAATGCCATAGAATTGATATCGAGAAATTTGTCCGTACCTTTGCGGAAATTTTAAAAAAAACCATGAAAAAATTTCTCTTCCCTGTAGTTACATTCGTCGTGCTTCTTACCGCTGCCTCTTGTTCTAAAGAAGGCAAACTTAACAAAAAATTGGACGGAACTTGGTCACTCGACAACAGTTCCAAAACCACATTGGGTTTGCCCTCCACGGCTGTGTTCGAGTATACCTTCACTAAAGATGGTGACGGTGGTACATTCAGCAACTACTTCAAATTTGACTTCCTTGGCTTTCCCGTTGAAGACACGGTTACAGGTACTTACGTATTGATTGAAGATGAGAAGATTGTTCTCACTGAAACTGGTTCTACAGAAAAAGATACGGTGGACATTACCGAATATTCCTCAACCAACATGACTTGGAGTGTTCAAGATGATTCTACGAAAATTTCAATCTCAATGACCAAAAAGTAAAATAGGTTCATTTTTTCATTCAATGGAAAGCCGTGGGAAACCGCGGCTTTTCTTTTTTATTTTTGCGCGTCACCATTCAAGCGAAACACTTTTAATTAAGCCTCATCATTCAGTCAAAATACCTATGAGAACAAACGATTACACTTCTTCGGCTATACGCGTTTTATTGATTTGCTTGGCTGCATCTGCTACGCGCATTCTTCCACACCCCGTCAATTTCGGTCCACTAACGGCTGTTGCCTTATTCGCAGGTTATCGGCTTGGTTCTTGGAAAGCAGCGATTCCTGTTGTGCTGCTCTCCGCATTCTTGAGTGATCTTCTGGTTAATGCATTACTTTATCAGGTAGTTGAGGCGCAATATTTTTTATCCCCTGTTACCCTGAGCATTTATGGATTTTACATCGCCGCAAGTGTTGCATCAGCCCGCATTAACCTCATGAAGCCGCGTACATTGGTTGCTTCCGGCCTTGCCTCTTCCGTTATGTTCTTTTTGATTTCAAATGGAGCGGTCTGGGCCACATCTACCTCATACCCATCCGGACTGGGTGGATTAATGGCCTCCTACATCGCCGGAATCCCGTTCTTTCCATACACCCTGATGGGGGACCTTTTCTACTTGAGTATTTTGGTTCTGGGAACCTCATGGGTCGAACAAAAAATGCCATCGTTTCTTCCAAAGACCAATCGGTTTCAATAAACAGCGCGCAGCTGGATTGACAATTAACGCGCAGCTGGATTGACAATCAACGCGCAGAAGGCATGACCGCCATAAGTGCCGATCAATAACCCAAAAACGGCCTGAACTTGTAGCCGCTTGTATGGGGTCTAGTTAGGTGGTTGTTTTCGATTTAACGAGCCAATTCCGTCTGAAGTGCCTGATTAATCTTCTCCAAAAATTCTTCTGTGTTCAGGTAGTGGAGTCCGTGCTCTACCTTGGGGCCATGGGCGCAAATGGCTAAGTCTTTGGTCATATGCCCTTGTTCGATGCACTTGATACAGGCTTTTTCTAAGGCATCACAGAAATGGGCGAGCGCAGCATTGTTGTCTATTTTGGCCCGAAAGGCCAATCCACGCGTCCAGGCAAAAATACTGGCTACCGGATTGGTGGATGTGGGCTTTCCCTGTTGGTGCATGCGGTAGTGGCGGGTCACCGTACCGTGGGCGGCCTCTGCCTCCATGGCTCGTCCATCCGGGGTAATCAGGGTGGATGTCATAAGTCCGAGCGAACCAAATCCTTGCGCTACCGTATCCGACTGAACATCACCATCATAATTTTTGCACGCCCAAACAAAATTGCCATTCATCTTGAGGGCAGACGCCACCATGTCATCGATGAGTCGGTGCTCATAATAGATGCCAGCGGCCTCAAACGCAGATTTGAATTCGGCCTCGTAGATTTCCTCGAAAATATCCTTGAATCGACCGTCGTATTTTTTTAAAATGGTGTTTTTGGTCGATAGAAACAATGGCCATTTCTTGAGCAGGGCTTGATTGAAACTGGCCCGGGCGAATCCCCGAATCGACTCATCCGTATTGTACATCGACAAAGCGACGCCATCACCCTTAAACTGGAAGACCTCCCATTCGCGTGCTTCTCCACCATCTGCAGGCTCAAAACGCATGGTGAGTTTACCTTTGCCTGAAATGAGTACATCTGTAGCCCTATACTGGTCGCCAAAAGCGTGTCGACCAATACAGATCGGCGCTGTCCAGTTGGGAATGAGTCGCGGAATGTTGGAAACCACAATGGGTTCGCGGAATACGGTGCCATCGAGGATGTTTCGTATGGTGCCATTGGGCGATTTCCACATCTGTTTGAGTCCGAATTCCTTAACTCGAGCCTCATCAGGGGTAATGGTGGCGCATTTAATTCCCACCCGACAATCGAG
Organism: Bacteroidota bacterium; assembly: GCA_016868485.1. GTDB lineage: Bacteria > Bacteroidota > Bacteroidia > UBA7662 > UBA7662 > F1-60-MAGs140. The sequence continues at coordinate 3,094 of VGGT01000004.1, read as the reverse complement.
TATGGCATGGGCGGCATCGATGGTCACCTGATCGCCTGTGGCATCCCGATGCGCTATACCCAGATCAAAATACAAGAGTTCTACATCAACATAGGGTAAAATCAACTGCTCTCGAATATATTGCCAGATGATTCGTGTCATTTCGTCGCCGTCGAGTTCGGCGACCGGATTAGCAACATGTATTCTGCTCATGGGATTGGTTTGATTGGGCTTATGAATAGGGGATGCAAGAACTGAAAAAAAATTAAATAATAGAACCATCTGCTATTTTTGCGCAGATATGTGGAAATCATTGGCTCGATACCCGTCTACTTTTCGATGCATTTGTTTGTTCGTTTTGGCTTACTTCATCAACCCAACTTTGATTATGGCTCAAGCGCCCAAAGGTGATTTCCTTTGTGTTGGCATGAATGCGGGAACAGCCAATTATACGGGCAGGTTGGGCAGTAGGGGCGGTGGTTTTACATTGGCGGCTGACCTTTATGTCTCATCCAGAATTTCAGCTTCCGCAGCATTTCGCTTCAATGGATACCAATCCGAAAATGCAACCCAGATTTGGAATTTTGGACTAAAAACATACGTCTATCGCTTCGTTTACCTGCATCCATCCGCAGGTTTTGTTCGAATCCTTGCCCAGCCCCTCACCGTAAAGCGCGGTTCTGTGTCGCTCGCCGCTGGGGCGACCCTCCCAACGGCAAAAGGCCGTTCCTATCTGAATTTTGAAACCGGTGCCGAGTGGCTTCCATATTACCGTTCCGGCACTTATTACTTGTTTGGGCGGATCAACATCCCCATCACACGAAGAATGTATGACGACGATTGAGCATAGTTTATTGACACCTTATCTATTTATAACATTATAACAAAAAACATTGAATAAAAATGGGATTACAGTGTGGGATTGTGGGTTTGCCCAATGTAGGTAAGTCGACCTTGTTTAATTGCTTATCCAACGCGCGGGCTCAGGCCGCTAATTTTCCTTTTTGCACCATAGAACCGAACTTGGGGGTCATTACGGTGCCGGATGAACGGCTCACTGAATTGGCTCGCCTGGTGAATCCCGAGAAAGTGGTGCCCAGCACCATTGAAATCGTGGATATTGCTGGTTTGGTACAGGGTGCCAGTAAAGGCGAAGGACTCGGCAATAAGTTTTTGGGCAATATCCGGGAAACCGATGCCATCATTCATGTGCTGCGTTGTTTCGATGATGATAATGTGGTGCACGTACATGGCCGTGTTGATCCTCTAGGCGACAAAGAAATAATCGATTTGGAACTTCAAATCAAGGATTTGGAGTCGGTCGATAAAAAAATTCAGAAGATGGAACGCGCTGCTCATGCGGGTGACAAAGCGGCTAAAGCGACCTACGAGATCCTCATGGAATACAAGCGGCATTTAGAGGGAGGGATGTCGGCACGAACTATGCCCAATGAGCCCCACTACCAGGATGCCGTACGTGATCTTTTTCTGCTTACAGCCAAACCGGTGCTCTATGTCTGCAATGTTCAGGCAACGGAAATCAGGAGCGAAAACCGGCATGTGGCATCGGTGCGTGCTCTGGCGGAGCAAGAGGGTGCATCGGTGCTGGTAATCAGTGCGGCTGCAGAGGCGGAAATAGCCGAGTTAGAGGATCCCGCAGACCGCGAACTATTTTTGGAGGACTTGGGTCTTACCCAGAGCGGCGTGCAACAACTCATCAGGGCCTCTTATGGATTGCTCAATCTTCAAACGTTTTTTACGGCGGGTGAGAAAGAAGTTCGGGCATGGACCATCAATAAGGGTACTTTAGCGCCGCAGGCGGCCGGGGTCATCCATACCGACTTTGAGAAAGGTTTCATTCGTGCTGAGGTTATTCATTATGCCGACTTTGTGGCCCTAGGTTCGTGGTCGGCCTGTCGCGACGCGGGTAAGGCCGGCGTTGAAGGCAAGACTTATGAGGTACAGGACGGTGATATCATGTTGTTTCGCTTTAATGTATAATGGGCATGAACCTGACCCACTTTGATCCAGACGCGCCCGGTCAGCTCAATGGACATTTATTTGGACTGCCGGTTGATCCCGAGGATGCCGAAGTAGTGGTCATTCCAGTTCCTTGGGACGTAACTGTTTCCTATGCCGATGGTACAGCAGATGGACCTGAGGCTATACTCAAAGCATCGCCTCAGCTCGATTTGGAGGACGATTATGTGCCGCAGGCGTGGAACTACACCCTGGCGCTCACGGAAATCCAGTCGTATTGGCGCGAGCGATCCAACGATTGGCGCAAAAAATGCCGTAAATACATCAAATGGCTCGAAAAAGGCAGGGAGGAGGAGAAGGCGGACGAGATGGAGGCTTTACGGGAGGAAATCAATGAAAAATGTGCCTTTCTTCATCAATGGGTGTATCAAGAAGCGCGCGGCTGGTTGGATAAAGGAAAGGTGGTTGGGGTGCTGGGGGGTGAGCATAGTGTGCCTTTGGGCCTTCTTATGGCACTTTCGGAGCGTTATGGGGGGGAGGGTTTTGGCATACTTCAAATCGATGCCCACTTTGATCTGCGCGATGCTTATGAAGGGCTTACCTACAGCCATGCCTCCATCATGCACAACGCTTTGCAGCTTTCGGGGGTGAAGCGGCTGGTGCAGGTGGGTATTCGCGACTATGCATCTTCAGAAAAGGAACGGGCCGAAAGCGATACTCGGATTTCTGTATTCTACGACCATGAACTGAAACGCGATGAATATGAAGGAATTCCATGGAAACAAACCTGTAAGCGAATCATCGAGGCACTGCCGCCTAAGGTTTATGTGAGCTACGACATCGATGGCCTGAACCCGGTTTATTGTCCACATACGGGCACGCCTGTTCCGGGTGGGCTCGAATTTCGGGCGGTTCATTACCTATTGGCGGAGCTGCATGCAAGCGGTCGATCGATCATCGGATTCGACCTCTGTGAGGTGTCGCCAGGCGGACGAACAGATTGGGATGCCAATGTTGGCGCCCGCGTACTCTATCGTTTGGGTATTCTGGCTGCATCTTCTGCCCGAAAGGCCTGATTTTTTGGTATTTTTGCCCGCTTAAAAATAACTGGATATGGCAGAAGGATCTGCTTTGA
>VGGT01000003.1 GCA_016868485.1 Bacteroidota bacterium | reverse complement strand
GTGGTGGTGGCTTCCATGGTCGTGTCCATGGGGTTGATCGAGGTGGAGGTGCCCGTGTTCCACCCCTTGAGACATTTTTTCGAGCAGAAGCTGCAGAAAAAAACCGACCATCACCAGGAGTCCTTCGTAGCGGTGGCGCGTTGAAAAAACCTCTGGGAGTAGGTGCAAAACAGCCGTTGCAAAGAGGAAGCCACCACAAAAAGTGAGAAGGGATTTGAAAAATCCGTTATATCGACCGTGGAGTTGATAAACGATGAGACCCCCCGCCATGGGTGAGGCCATCAAAAGCAAAAGCGATATGAAATTCATGATTCGTGAGGGATGAGGTGCCGGGCAAATAGGCTGTGGGCCAGCCGGGCGATCAGGCTGCCTAAGATGGCCCCGCAGAGAACATCGAGGGGGTAATGCACGCCCACATATACCTGTGCATAGCAGATTAGAGCGGCCCAAAACCACAGCAAACGGCTTATTGCCGGTCCATGGGGGCGAATAATTTTGCCTACGAAGATGGCGAAGGCGAAGTGATTGGCGGCATGCGATGAGGTAAAACTGAAGCCTGAGCCACACGGCACGAGCAGTCTGACATGCCCAAACAACTCCTGGCACGGGCGAGGTCGCCCAATCCAGGGTTTGATGAGCTGGCTGCTGATTTGATCGGCTGTGGCCACCACCAGGGCAATGATCAACAAGGTCAGCAAGCCTTTTTTTCCCAAATATTGGGATATCCAAGCGCTCAGCAGAACATACAAGGGCATCCAAATCCACGGGTTTCGGATGGGTATGAACAACCGATCGGCGTTGGGGCCCACAAAAAACTGATTGATGATGAAAAAGAGCGTTCGATCCGCTTCCAGAAGCGATGTTATACTCATAGCGATGTTATACTCATCTTACAGGATTGGCTAAAGGCTGGTGGAAATGGGATTTTGGCAGATAATAATGGTCCTGGGCGATTGCGCATGAGGAGGATTCAGCTGGTAGTCGCCCCACTGTTGGATGATATTCAATCCACTTGAGCCCAAGATATCTGCTAATTCAAGGGCTGAATAGCAACGAACTTTTTCTTGGTAGTGATGAGACGCTCCTTGAACGTGAACCACTATGTCTTTAAAGATCCATGGGGCTTGATGGTAGCGTTTGAGTTGGAAGAGAACACCTGACCGTTCCACATCCTCTTGGGTGGGTAAAAAGGGCAGTACGACGTTAGGGTTCAGATAATCGATCACGAAGTAGCCGCCAGAGCGGAGCGATGAACGGGCAGCGCGAATGACCTTGAGGTCGTCTTCCGGATCATCGAAGTAGCCAAAGCTGGTGAATAGATTAAATACGGCATCGAATGCCTGGGTGTTCAGCGGTTGGCGCATATCGTGTCTCACATAACTCAAGTTAGGCAATGGAATGCTTCGGGCGTAGGCCAGGCTCGTCTCTGAAAGGTCAACACCAGTCACCTTCATCCCCAAGGATGCCATACAACGAGCATGTCGTCCGCGGCCGCATGCCAGATCAAGAACAGATGAAGCCGGTGGCAAATTCAGGCTCACTACTAATTTTTCGATGAAATCAGATGCCTCTTGCTCGTTGCGTTGGGCATAGAGTATGGGATACCAAGGGGAGTCGAACCACGACTCAAACCAATTCATATATTATTAATAAACAGTTATTTATGTATATTTAGCTCGATCTTTACTGGAAGATGATCAGAATATCCCCCTAAGTACTTTTCACCCCCGTACGTGCGCAATGGATTGCCGGCATACTTGCCTTCAGTCTCCAACATAAAGGGAAACAAGACAGAGGCTGCTGATCCGGTTACATAGCGGATTTTACTCGATGCACTGCATGCGCAGTGCGAGAGGCTGATGTGGTCGATAAACTGCCATTCGTCTTTGTAGCGGTAGGAACCCATCGTCCCCTGGTCAATGGCTGCGAAAGGATTATAAAGAACCGATTGATTGATGGCTTGCTCTAGCCCGGTTGTGGCTTCACCCAAGCAGGTCGCGCCCGATTGAAGTATTTGGGCAGGGGCGGCATCGGCTGGTCTGTCATTAAAATCGCCCATCACCACCACAAGACCTTCGGGATCCGCCCGATGAAGGCTGTCGACCAAACGCCTGACCACGCGAGCGGCGGTGGCCCGCAATGGGTCCGTTTGTTCTTGTCCGCCCCGCCTCGAAGGCCAATGGTTCACCAATACATGAATATGCTGCTTAGAGGCTGTGCGCAGGCTCACACGCAATACATCCCGAGTGCGCCAGTCGGCTTGTTCCGTCCTCGTTACGGCTTCGGCGCTGTAATTGACCAATTTTAGTTTTTTTATGTCATACAGGAGGGCCACATCAATGCCCCTGGGGTCGGGACTCTCCTCATGAATGATGCCGTATCTGTGATTAGTTCGAATGAACTGACTGAGGAGTTCTTCAACCACTGCTCGGTTTTCGACCTCGCAGAGTCCCAATACATCGGGCCCTTTACCTGAATTCATAGCGCACACCACTTGGGCGATCTTTTGCTTTTTCAGATTAAGCCGTTCCTGGGTCCAATTGAGTTTGCCCGCCGGTGTGAAATCCGAATCTTCCGTTTCAGGCTGGTCGATCGTGTCGAATAGATTTTCTATATTATAGTGTGCTATGTAGAGGCGATTCGTTTGTGCGCAAGCCCCGGAAAAAATAACACACACAAGGAATGAGGATAAGAGAAATTTCATAATGTTGGTATACACGATGATTGAGCTGTGCTTTTTTGTGCGAAATTAGCGCATTAATCAGTTTTTAGGTTTTGATGCGCATTCATTTACATAGGTTTCGTATATTTTGCCTGTGAAAACCCTCTACCTCCTTCGACACGCCAAAGCTGAGTTTGGACTCAGTGATGGGTCGGATTTTGAGCGCATGCTCACGCCTACGGGCAAGCAGGATGCAGTGCGCCTGGGTTATCGCATGTTGGGACGTGGAATGGTGCCCCAACATTATGTGGGGAGTCCCGCCCTGCGTACCCGTCAGACCCTTCAAAGACTGCTTGAGCCATTGAGTCAGGGCGACGAGCATGTCGAGTGGGTCGATGAATTATATCATGCCGATGAATTGACCTGGTTGAACATCATTTCATCTGCGCCCAATCACCTCCACGCCTGTCTCTATTGTGGGCACAACCCAGCCCTTACCCAAATAGCCAATCGTTTATCGGCCGATGTTCAATGGGACCACCTGCCTACTTGCGGATTACTGGTATTGGAGTTCGATGTTTCGAATTGGCGTGAACTGATGGGCAGCAAAGGACGGCTGCTTTGGTTCGACTCGCCCAAAAGCGATACCACCATTCTCTGATGCATTTGATCGGGAAACCTAAGGGCGTTTTCAACTTCGACGCCCCATTTACGGGCAAGGATCTGATCCTGAACCGAGAAATCAGCTGGCTCGAGTTCAACGACCGTGTATTGCAAGAGGCTGAAAATCCAGAAGTCCCCCTGCTGGAACGCATTAAATTTCTCGCCATATGCTCGTCCAATCTGGATGAATTTTTTCGCGTTCGTGTGGCGGCACAACAGCGATTGATGGAACTGAAACCCCGAGAGCGTAAATCGATATTGTTCGACCCTGAGGAGGTATTGGAACGCATTCAGCAGTCGGTTATCCGCATGCAGTCGCGGCTCGAACAGGTATTTTATAAAGAAATAAAACCTGATCTGGCCGCTGAACAGGTTTTTTTGCATCATCCAGAGCAGATTCCTGCGGCCTGGCTTTCGAAGTTGACGGAGTTGTTTTCCTTGAAGGTTCTCCCATTCCTTACGCCGCTGATGATCAGCAAGGCTCACCACGCGGTGCCTTTGAAGGATGCGTTTCTGTATCTCGCTATACGCATGAAGTCCGTAAATCAAGCGGATGCAAGCCCGGAATATGCCTTGATTGAACTGCCCACACGGGTTTTACCTCGTTTTTGGGAAATTTCATTCAACGAAGACACATCAGCGCATCATATTTTTTTCCTGGATGATTTAATCAGAATAGGCTTGCCCATCTTGTTTTCGTCTTTGGGTTTGAGGGTAACAGGTGCCTATACCATCAAATTAACACGCGACCAAGAATTGGATTTGGAGGGTGAAGAAGGGGGCGATTTGGCTGACCGCATGAGCCGATCACTGAAAAACCGCAAGCGGGGCGATCCTGTGCGGTTTATCTATGATTCAGCCATGCCTCTCGATATGCTTCAATTTCTGGTGAGGCATCTATCAGTAGGTAAATCTAACCTCATCCCCGGAGGCACTTATCATAATTTTAGTCAATTCTCCGATTTTCCGGAACTCAATCGTCCCGATTTGAGGTATCCATCCCCTCTATCAGTTCCTTGCCCTGAGCTCGATGGAGAAGGTCTTTTATTCGATGTGATCCGTGGAGCTGATCAATTGCTTCATCACCCCTACCAAAGCTATGATTATGTGCTGAGGTTTTTGAGGGAGGCGGCCATAGATCCGCATGTGCGCAGCATCAGAATCACGCTGTATCGGGTAGCACGCATATCCAGTGTCGTGAACTCACTCATCACCGCGACCATGAATGGCAAGAAAGTGACGGCTGTCATAGAAATACAGGCCCGTTTCGATGAGGAAAACAATTTATATTGGGCAGAACGACTCAAAGATGCCGGTGCCCGAGTCATTTTCGGGGAATTGGGCACCAAAATACATGCCAAAGTTTGTCTGGTTACGCGGGTGGAGCATGGACGACCGGTGCGCTATGCACACATGGCCACGGGTAACTACAACCGGCAAACCGCGCGACTCTATGCCGATGACGGTCTGCTTACGGCGAATAAAAGCCTTACGGCTGAGGTATTTCGTTTGTTTAGACTAATCGAGAATCCGATTGGATCGTTTATTTTCCGAAGATTGCTCGTGGCGCCCGTACACATACGCAAGCAGTTCGAGGCCTTAATTTTCGATGAAATGCAGCGAGCCAGGTCTGGAAAAGTGGGATTTATCATGCTCAAGATGAACAGTTTAACTGACGAGCGCATGATCCGGTTGCTCTACGAGGCCAGTCGAAGTGGTGTCGAGATCCGACTGATCATAAGGGGTATGTGTAGTTTGATTCCGGGTGTGCCGGGCATGAGCGAACGCATCGAAGTCATCAGCATTGTCGATCGCTTCCTCGAACATTCGCGGATATATTGGTTCGGACACGGCGGACGCGACCAAATCTACTTGTCGTCGGCCGACTGGATGAACCGAAATTTAAGCCGCAGAATCGAAATGGCTTTTCCCATTATCAATCCCCAGCAAAAACAACGATTAAAAAAAATGCTGCTGCTTCAGTGGAGCGATAATGTAAAGAGCAGACGATTAAACGCTGTAGAACCTCCTTTCGACGACCGACCCTTGGTGCGGGCACAATTTGAGATGTTCGACTTGCTCAGAAGTGAAATGACCGAAAGAATTCGGGAAGCCCAGTGATCTGTTCGATGTGTTCTGAAACTAAATAAATAAAGAATGATCGTTGCCGCCATCGATATCGGTTCCAATGCCGCTCGACTCTATATCTGCCGATTCTTCCCCCAAAAGCAGGCACGCACCGATGTTAAAGTGCTCGAGTTTGTTAGAATACCACTAAGACTAGGGGAAGATGTTTTTAAAACGGGAATGGTGGAGGCGGCCAAGGCCGATCGAATCTTAGAGATTTTTAAAGTGTTCGCTGAGCTGATGCGCCTGTTTGGGGTTCAGGATTACAGAGCATGTGCTACATCAGCTTTGAGAGAGGCCATAAATGCACGTGAAATATGTTCCAAAATAGAAAAGTCATCGGGGATCAAGCTTGATGTCATCAGCGGGGCAGAAGAAGCTCGGTTAATCTACTCGGCACATTTTGCGCTGTTGGAGTCTGAAAAAAACGTGTTGCTGGTGGATGTTGGGGGTGGTTCAACCGAAATTAGTTTGCTCAATGGCAATACCGTAAGGCTGAGTCAGTCATTCGAGGTGGGCGCCGTTCGCTTGTTGCAAGGGGAGCGAGCAACTGAGCTTGTATTGCAAGAAATGAAGCAGTGGGTTCGTGCGCAAATTAGAGTGCACAGCCCAAATTACATTCTGGGCACCGGCGGGAATATCAATAAGGTATTCGACTTGCTGGAGATGAAAAAAGGAAAGTTTGCGACGCGGAAACAACTCGATGCACTTCAAGGCATCTTGGGCTCTTTAACCTTGAAACAGAGGATGGAGCTCTGGGGTCTCAATGCAGACCGGGCGGATATCATCTTGCCGGCTTGCACCCTCTATTCTCAAATCATGAAGGCATCTGAGGTCAATAAAATTACGGTATCCGGACTCGGATTGAAGGACGGAATTATTTCGGATCTGTTGGAACGGCATCATTCGGTTCCTGTAGCGGATTTTCATGCCAATGAGCGATTTTTTCATGAGTGAAGCTGCGCGGACCTGACAGACTGTATAGTAGCTGAAGGGTACAGGCTGCTCTAAACGGACCCGATGTCATTTCCCAGCCACTGCCCGCACGTTCCCGATCGTGGTAGCGCGTGCGGTCAAAACGTATCCAGGCGCGTAGTTCTGGCGATATTCGGTATTCAGCGAGGAATACTTGTCGGATTGCCCTGCCCGACACAGACGACATACCCGATGCAAAACGAGGGGCTGGTTCAAAGAAATAGAATGCACCTGAGCCCTCCTGAGCGTTCACCCATGCCTGCTGAACGCTCAAGCGCCAAGGCCCGACTACCCATCGAATTCGGGTTGAAAACGCTACAGAACGCACCAAATAGGGTGTCTGATTCGTTGAATTCGTTCGTCCATCTAATCGGACGCGGCACTCTCGGATGGGGGATTGCCTCGACTGATGGTTCCAGCTCAGAACCCAAGATTTTTGTTCCTGATCAGATATGGAGGGTAGGCTAAGTCCAAGATTTTGGCCTCCCCATTCTTTTCGCACATCCAGACGGCCCAATAATTGGTGTTCCCGATGGGGCCACCATTCATATTGCAGGTTGATTCGGTGGCCATGCGCCGGAAGCGGTGTGCCAAAACGGGGCATTGGGTGTCTATAGAAATCGGCCACGCACAGCATACGACTGCGGCCTGTGCCCAACCGTTGGGTCATCCAGGTAAATCCCTCTTCATTGATTGGTGATGATTGTCGGCCCAGAGCGCCTGCAAAGGGTGGGGCCGCTCCAGGGGCAAAGCGGCGACCGATCCATGCGGTTTGCAAACGGGCGTGCGGTGTCAGAATCAGCTGTTGCAGCGTCGACAATCCGTTGGCTCCGCTGAGTGACCACTCGCCACTCCACTCCCACCGTCTGCCGGAGTGGTGGTATGATAGACCCGTCAATTCGTTTCGCTGAGGCGGTACAATACTGGATGGCCACGGCAGATTCTTCGAAGTGAATCCTAGATTGTATTTATATAAACTGCTGTAAATCATTATTTTAAACTGTTTGTATTCTTTCATTACGCTCATTCCGTATGACTGAAACGTGCTGCCCCTTCGACCTTGCCATTCTGTTTGTGTACGTGTCATTCCGCCGAGGGGTAAACTACCGATCACGACCTGGCTGCTGTCTGAACCATACAACAAACGGACGTCGGGCCGCTGGTACGCCGACCAAACCAAAACACTGATGCCCTTCTTGAGTTCCTTTTGAAAGCCAATACCCCTGAGCTGAACCGAAGTTGCTGTTCCAGACGCCACGCCCATCGATTGTCCCATCCACCGCAATCCCATGATACCGGAGGTCAATGAACCCGACATGCCCGTATTCCAAGACAGACCAAGCCCAATCCGTAGAAGATAGTCGCCCACCGTCACGCCAGTAGCTCTTGGAAGACCATAATCGGAGGTCATCATCAACCCACCACCCAATTGGCCCATCCCGTATGCGCCCTGTACTTTGGGAAGGCTCAGGACCAATCGGTGGCGGTAACCCGAATGGCGAATTTGCCATAAATGGGCTTGTGATCCACCCCTGTACGCACTGAAGCCAGGACGGTCTCCACCACCCGGCTCATACCCACGGAGGCTCGATAAATTCCGTGTGCTGCGCAGCATAAGGGTTGCACGGCCATGTTGAAGGCTGTATCCCAGCGAATGAAATGAAATTTCCGGTTCGAGGGTTGTCCTTTTCCTGAGCGTTCGAATGAGTGCCGTGTCGAAGCCATGAACGGCCTGAAGCTCATACCATGCAGACGGACAGCCGTATAACTTGCGGTAGGCCACCCATGCACTGGCCTGAAGCGTTGACAGTAGGCCAGAGCCAACCAATTCGTCCCACGATATGCTGCACAGGTTGATTGCTTTCTGAATGAAATTAGCCTCATCGATCTGCATCATTCGCTCATCGAATTGTTCGAGGGGTATCCACTCCAGATTTTCGGGTACATCAAGTGACTCCTCGTTTGAGAAGTCGTCGGAACCCGAAGGTACATGCGACGTGTCAGCGGTTTCGGGTTGTGGTCGCGTACCGCTTGTTGGGGTTTGGGCCCATATACCGATTATCGGCAGCCAATGAAAGAGAAGGAATAGAAAAGCGTATGGTCTTCGCATTAAGGCGATCGGTTTTCGGGTTCATATTGTAGGTCAATAAGGCTGCCGGGGGAGGGCAGAGGAGAAATCATGCCTGAAACAGAAATATGCCAACTTTTGTAATGTCCCTTCAGGCCTAAACTAAATCGCCTCCACAAGGAGGAACCACATACCGTGGCTTCCCAATTCGGAGTCAATGTGAATAAACAAGCGATCCCGGCATCCCAACCCTTGGTTTCCCATTGTTGAAGGAAACCCATAAGTAAGGTCCGACCCATTTTATGGTTGATGAGCCAGGCCGACGAAAAACCATCTGCAAAAAGGGGGTCGTCGAGGCTTTGCCTGGCCAAGAAAGAGGATCGAAGATGAAGGCTGGTGTTTTGATTCCAGAACAGACTGAGTCCTGCACTGATTGTGGACCCTGTTCGAACGCGATGTTCAATTTTTCGCCTGGATCTGTCGAGTCCCAATCCGAGTGCCCACTTTGGGGTAGATAATCCGCTCCTCACGCCAAAACCGTACTCCGAATAGAGTGGGTCGCCTAATGCACTGCCGAGCACAGCCGCGTGAAAAACCTTAAATCGACGATGAATGCCCAATGCCATAAATTCTGGAGCCAGACCGTGCGCGGTTTGTCCCGCAGAAATGCCCAGGGCATAGCCAGGAGTCTTGGGTGTACCTTGTGGAAAGTCGCGTGCAGCCTGTGCTCCCAACCAAGGAATGCTGATCCCCCCTGCCCAGAGTTCACCACCTCCAACCACTGCCGGTTGACCGGAACACCCAAACGAAATCAAACTCAAGATCAATTGCCCGGAACGCATGATGCAAAAATCGGGCGGTCACAAATCTGCATCCGTATGGCAGACGTAAGTATTATCCGCATAAATTTGAGATTTTGAGTCCGATACGTCTATAGCAACCCATGGCCCGATCACCGCTGCGCAACCATGCACTCCCCTTAGCTGTGTTTTTTGCAGCTGTAATCCTTTTGTTTCAACTCTACGTCTACTGGCAGCAAACGAGGCCGGTATTCGACGCGCAAGGAAAGCTGTTGCGCTTACCCGAATTCGAATTTCCGTTGCTGGAAGGAAAGGGTAAGTGCAGCGCTGATCTGCTCAGAAATGAGCCGGTTGTGGTCGTTTATTACGGGCCAGACTGCGGTCATTGCCGGAAATTGGGAAAGGAATTGGCGACTTCATCATCAGAAATCGACGCCATTCAATGGGTTTTTGTGTCGCGGGCACCTGCCCATGAGGCCAAGGCCTATGCACAGGAAACGGGATTGGCCGCGCATCCATCGGTCTACCTTTGCCGAGATGAGCAGGCACGGTTTTATCAATATTTTGGTGAAATGTATATCCCTTCCGTTTACGTGTTCAATTCGCAACGAAAATTTTTACAAAGTCTTCATCAAAACACAGAAATTCAAGATATTTTGGATGTGCTTCATGGGAAGAGGGTGGTCAAACACAAAGAAACCAAATGAACCCGTTCTCCCCTCCGGCTGATTAACGAAAACGCCCTGTGATGTAGTCCTGCGTGCTTGGGCTTTTGGGGTTGGTGAAAAAAGTGGCGGTATCCGCAAGTTCTATCAGTCTTCCTTTGTGCAGAAAGGCCGTAACATCACTCGTTCGTCCGGCTTGCTGCATGTTATGGGTGACCATTACAATGGTATGCTGGGCCTTCAGCTGAACGATGAGCTCCTCGATTCGGGCTGTATTGATGGGGTCTAGGCTCGACGCGGGTTCATCCATCAAGAGCACGGAAGGTTCCACGGCCAATGCCCTGGCCAAGCATAATCGCTGTTGTTGACCGCCCGACAAATGAAGCGCGGAAGTTTTCAACTTGTCTTTTACCTCATCCCAGAGGTGCACCTGCCTCAAGGTCCGTTCGACCCGATCATTCAAAAATGAACGCAGGACCATGCCCCTTATTTTTAGGCCAAAAGTAACATTGTCAAAAATTGAGCCAGGAAATGGGTTTGGTTTTTGAAAAACCATGCCAACACGCTTGCGTAGCTCAGAGACCTGCACATCGGGGCCATAAATATCGCGTCCATCCATCCGAATGAGCCCTGTCATCCGGGCACCCGGCACCCGGTCATTCATCCGATTCATCAGACGCAAAAGGGTGGTTTTGCCACAACCCGAAGGGCCAATGATGGCCGTTACCGCACAGGGCCTGATGGCAATAGACAAGTCAAACAGCACTTGTTGGGCTGCATACCAAACGTTTACCCCCGAAACGCTGATTTTATCACCTAAAGAAGGATTCGTTTTTTCCAACGGTTGCGGATCCATAGGGCCAAAAGATGAAAAATAAGGGTTATTCCGAGTAATATCACCACGGCTGCCGCCGCATTGGGTGCAAAATCGGGCTGAGATTGATTCGACCAAAAAAAGATCTGAACAGGGAGTAAGGTGAAGTAGTCCCATACAGAACTCGGGGCAAAGGGAACAAAAGCCACAGCACCCAATACAAGAAGAGGAGCGGCCTCGCCAACAATCCGACTGATTGAGAGCATAACGCCCGATAAAATGCCCGGAAAGGCGGCGGGAAGGATCTGGAACCATAAGGCCTGCAGCGGCGTGGCACCGAGTGCGACTGCGCCATCCTCAAGTTCAGCCGGCACACGTCGAATGGCTTCGCGGCACGTGATGATCACCGTGGGAAGGGCCATGAGCGAGAGCGTAAGCGAAGCGCTGAGCAAGCAAATGCCCAAGTCCAGTTGCCGCGCAAATAATTCCAGCCCAGCCAACCCATACACCACCGACGGCACTCCAGCCAGATTGGATAGGTTCAGTGAAATGAAGTGCTTGGCCCGCCGGCTCGTGTGCCCACGCTCGAGATGAACCGCTATGGCCAAGCCCGGCAGAAACGACAGCAAAAACACCATAAGAAGAAGCCAAAGGCTGCCCATGAGGGCTGGGTAGACCCCGGCTTTATCCGCCACCACCGAATTGAAACCGAACAGAAATTCGGTATTCAAGCGCGCCTTGCCGATCCAAAATAGATAGCCCAACCAAACCAAAGCCAATAAAATAATGGTCATGGTCATGAGCCTAACGGCCAATCCCAAGCCGCCACGCACGAGCTGTGCCAGCCCATGTTCCATTCTTTCAAAGAAAGCAAACAGACTAAATGGGCGCATGTTCTTTAGCCAAATAAGAAAGATGGGTGAGGGATCGGCCCAATCGGTATCCGATCCAATTGAGCAGATAGGTAAATACAAACAAACTCAACGCTACGGCGAAAAGAGATGAATATTCGGTTGAATCGTGGCCTACATCCCCTAAGCTCAGCTGGAGAATATAACTGCTCGCTGTTTGGGTAGCTTCTAAAGGATTTAAAGTGAGGCCAGCATGTTGCCCGGCGGCAATCGACACAATCATTGTTTCGCCAAGGGCGCGCGACAGAGCCAACAGAGCAGCGGCAGCGATGCCCCTACGAGAATAAGGCAAAAGCAGCATATGCACAATTTGCCAGCGCGAAGCACCCATAGCCTCCGCTTCATTCCGCAAGCTACTCGGCATGGCTTGCATGGCTTCTCGGGTAATGGAGGTGATGATGGGTAAAATCATAATGCCCATAAGCACTCCGGGCACCAGGGCATTATAGGTTTGAAGGTGAGGAATAAGCCGCTGAAGCAGTGGTGTGAGCCAGTGTAAGGCCAGAAAGCCATAAACCACCGAAGGGGTCACCGACAAAACATGCAACGCCCCAAGGGCTAGTTCCTTGATCCAAGAAGATGCAAATTCTTGTAAAAATACTGCAGTCGATAGGCCTACCGGCAGTGCCACGAACAGCGCGATCAAACAACACATCAAAGTGCCCGTAAGCAAAGGCAGAATCCCAAACGCTTTGACCTCGTAGAGTGGCGTCCATTGGGTGGAGGTAAAAAACGCACCCCAGTCCAACTGATAAAAAAATGGAAGAGAAAGCTGGACGAACAACCCCAGAAAAATGAATGTGATGCCCAAGGTGGCCCAACTTAAGGCGCCCATCAGCCAACCGGCAGCGCGTTCTCTATTCTTCATGGTTGTTTCAATTCACTTCTGCCCCAATATTGGAGTTGATCGCGATACATCTCCTGTTTTAAAGGCAAATAAGACCCCACCAATCTTTGGCTGGAGAGATTCATCAAAAAAAACCGTACATAGGCATCGATATGTGCCTTCGATGGGTCATAGGAACGCACATAGAGGTATTGGTATCGCGAAAGTAACTGGTAGCGCCCGTTGTCGACATTTTCGGCGCTTGGAAGCGCAAATCCTCCCCCAAGGGCCGCTGGTGCCTCGATGCCGAGTGCTTTA
The DNA here is from genome assembly GCA_016868485.1 of Bacteroidota bacterium. Taxonomy (GTDB): domain Bacteria; phylum Bacteroidota; class Bacteroidia; order UBA7662; family UBA7662; genus F1-60-MAGs140. The sequence goes on along the minus strand of VGGT01000003.1, from coordinate 15,713 downwards.
ACACGATTTCTATTGTTGAGATAATAGGTATATCCAAAGTATCCCAATGCGAGTCGATCACCTGCAATACCGGCCACGGTCATGGCGTCGATCTCGTTGGCCGAATAGTCTCCTCTTCCATGTCCGGCCTGCCCTAGAATCTGACGGGTAAAAAAATCAAATGTTCCAGAACCAGGGCCAGGTCCGTATAGGTTTATGGGTACTCTAGGGGCATCTGGGTTTAATTCTGACCAATAAGCTGGCTTTCCCTGGCGGTTACTGTGCCAAATGCGTGCGAGCGACACTGAGTCGATGGCATCGACCCAGGGGTTTAGGGGATGCACGGCTACCACTACTGCATCACGCGCTACGGCTACTTCACGGAGCCGGCCAGAACGCAGCTCCTCCGTTAGTTCTTGTGGATCGCCCGAACCCAAGGGCCGCGACGCCATACAGATGTCTATTTCACCGCGTGATAGTTTTCGAAAGCCGCCCCCGGTGCCCGATAGTCCTACCACCACCTTTCGATCAGGATAGGCCCGGCTATACGATTCGCTGATGGCTTCTGCTAAGGGGAACAAGGTGCTCGAACCATCGATGCGGAGTACACGTTCTGATTGATCGCGACAGCCTGTCAATAGCCATATGCATAAGAGGCCTATTACAAGGGTGCTGTGGTTCATATTCGGTTGAATATAGTTAACCCTAATGAAAAAAAATAAATCCGTCAGCAGGAAAATAAAAAAATCCGAAGAAACCCTGTGCTGCGTATTTTCGTCGCCCAATGGTTCGTTTTGCTGTAGTGGATATCGAATGCACCGGGAGTAAATTCCCAACATTCCGCCTGATGGAGGTTGGGGTGGTGTTTCACGACGGACAAGAGATTCTGGGTACTTGGGAGCGATTGGTGAATCCGGGCCAACCCATTCCCGATTTTGTCGCGCGCATGACCGGCATTAGCCAAGAAATGGTGCATACGGCCCCTCCATTCAAAAGCATTGCAACTGAACTGCATCGGCTTCTATCAGGTTGTGTTTTTGTAGCCCATGATGTTTCCTTCGATTATCGATTTCTTCAGGCTGAATTCGACGCTGTGGGTTTGCGATTCGAGGCCGATCGCCTGTGTACCCTCAGTTTAGCGCGCCAGCTCCTGCCTGAAGAGCCCTCTTATTCCCTCGGAAAGTTGTGTCGGTCGTTGGGTATGGAAACTGAAAACCGGCATCGGGCCGCTGGTGATGCTTACCTCACAGCCCGACTGTTTGGAATGCTCTATCCGATGATGGGCGATTGGACAACGGCCCTAAAAAAGGGTTAATGAGACCGAAGCACTGATTGCTGTAAAAAAAGTTCCACGGCTTCAGGCACATGCTGCTGTTCCAGATCATGAATGCGTTGCGATAACTCGAAGGCTGTTTCGCCCTTGCGCACCTCCAAAGAAAATTGAGCCACAATCGGACCGCGGTCGTATTCATCGTTTACCAAATGCAGGGTAATTCCACTCTTTGAAGCAGCTGCTGCCACCACGGCTTCATGTACATGCATGCCATACATGCCCTTACCCCCAAAATCAGGGAGCAACGATGGGTGCAGGTTCAGGATTCGGCCGTCAAATGCCCGGATTAAATCAGGTGGGATCAACCAGAGGAAGCCCAGTAAGACCAAAGCATCGATCCGTTCGGCCTTCAAAACCCGAATGAGATCCTCAGGATGGTTCAAAGAACGTCGGCTGATAACCACAACAGGTACCCGCAGTAGGCGTGCTTTGTCGACAACAGGCGCATCCCGCTTTCCCGAAACCAGCAAAACCACTCGGGCCAGGGGTTGATGAGTTTGCTGCCAGTGCAGAATAAGACGTTCAGCATTGCTTCCCGTTCCGCTGGCAAATACGGCAACCCGCATCATGGGATCCCAAATTCGTTGCGCAGAAGTTGCGACAGCATGGTCGACAGTGTTCCATTCCGATTGAGGGAGTGCAGTTCGAGGGTAGTGAAAGCAAAACGGCTTTGGTTGATGGGGTTGTAACGGATTGCCATCACCGTTGATGGTCCGCTACTCGGTGTTAGGGCCAGTGTGCTGAAATTTCGCAGCCAAATGTTCGCTTTGTACAGTCCGGTGGTGCCACTGCGCAATTTCAACGGGCGAACCGCTGGATTAAACCGGTCATACCCCAAAATAGGGTAGTTGGGGGTCAATGGAGAGAGCGTTGCCGTGTCGGTAAGCAGGAAGCCGTACCCATCGGGGGGGGCCAAGAGCGAGTCGAATGGAAAAAGCTCGTAGATGGTGCCCGTTGCGGGCGACCCCGCCGATGAAGTGAGGCTCATGAGGAGATTCCCTCCTCCGTCCAAGAACCGACCCATGGTGTACTGAGTTAGGGCCGCGTTTTGATCGAAATCGTATCCGCCACCACCCAGCCAAATAATATGGTCGAACAAATCGAAAATGCGGGATTGTGTAGCGTTGTTGGCTGATAATTGGGTAAAAGCATTGCCCGAACGCTCAAAAATGCGCAGCTCATGGTACTGGTTGATGCCGGACAGCGCCAATTGAGTGGCCATGCGCGCAGCAACAGTGTCCACGTTCTGGTTGGGAATGGCGGAAGGGGTGAATGCATTCACGAAAAGGATGTTGTGCGACAGGGTCCGCACAAATACGGAACGACTTTCAACCCAATCACTTTTCGCCCCAGAACGGTCGATGACGCGAACATACAAGCGGTTGGAATCAGATAAAATCAATCCCTGCAGGCGATCCGTGAGGGGAGTGGTTCGATCGCCTGGAAACACAAGACATGATGAACTTGTTCCGTTCGGTGTTTCGGCCTGCAGAATACACTCCGTGTAGGTCGGGGATAGGCTGAGCCATCGACTCGATTGGGTCGTGTCATTCAAACACAGCTCATAGCGTTCAATCGAAGCTGCCCCATCTGGATCGCTTCCTTGCCAGGCGAAATGCAGGACAGGAAAACTGTGGGTAGGGAAAGCACCTGCGAGCGGATTCGAACCATTGGGTGGGTAAACAAAAGCGAGGGTGGGTTCACTGTTGCGAACGGGATACCTCAGCCGTGCCGGCGACGGATCAAATGCGCCCGTGTTGTCGATTGCCCTGATTTCAAAAACAGCATCGAAGGTGTCGCTGCCCGCAGGTATGTTTAATAAAAAAATGCTGTCATGGGCGGTGGTGAAGGTCCAAGCGGTATCCGCAACGCCTGCCAGGCGCAGTTCGTAGCCTACAACCCATCCATCGGGGTCTGTTCCCCACCAATGTACCTGAAGCGTACTCGTGAAACGGTCATCGCCCCAACGAATGATGGTGTCCACCACCATATAGGTATCTGGTAGTCGGTTCTCTTTAGGAATGCCTAAGATGCCATCCTGTGTATGACACGCGGACATGAGCCAGAGGCCCATGCCGATAACAGCCAAACGGAAGTGCCTGAAGTGCCAAATATAATACGCTCTATTGTTCATGGGTTTCGGCCAGTAAAATACGGATGTCTGTGCGGAGTCTGTCGATTTCATCCGGTTGAGCAGCGTCGTAGATTCCGCGAATGCGGCGTTGGGGGTCTAAGAGACTGAGGTAGCCGCTGTGGGTATATCCTCCGTCGGCCAGGCTGTCCGATTCGGCGAATGCCAGGTATGAACCCCGGGCTAGGGGGTATACTATACCGGTATCGCCGTGCAGAAAAAGCCAATGGTGGTTCAAAACCCCTGCCTCTTGGGCATAAGCCAACAACACATCCCGGGTATCGTTGTCGGGGTCGATGCTGTGTGAAACAATCCGAATCCGATGATCCTGACCATAGGCTGCATACACTTTTTTGAGCCCGGTCAACTGATCCTTGCAGATACCCTTACATGTTGAAAAGAAGAAATCCCCCACGATCAATTGTCCGGCCAGGCTATCCGGCGTGATGATGTTGCCCCATTGGTCTTCCAAACTAAAATGAGGAAAACCCTCTTTCGCTTCAGCATGCGGTTTGTTGGATGCCAATGCGGGGGGACCCAAAACAGGCAACGCCCGGTCCGATGGGGCCTTCTCGCCACAAGACACCGCAAGGAGCAACACGGTGAAAGGCTTGACTACCCAATTGCTTATGAGAACAAGCCCGTTCAAAAACGCTGATTTCATTGATTTATCCCCTGGTTTTACTTTTTTTCAATAGTGTGTCGATCGACTGCTTGATCTCGGTGATGCGTTCCAGTCGAAGGCGGCTTTGTGCGCGTGCCGATTCACTGGGCCACCATCCTGATTTGCCTTCCTGATCGGCTTCTTCCGCGATCCAATCCCTTAAACGCTCTTCCTGAACTTCTAAAGACCTGAGGATCGAAGCGCGTTCTTCATAAAGACTTTCTTCTTCTAAGGTCAGAGAATCGGTTTGTTCGGGCTGCATGATATAACGCTCTACCTTGGCATCAACAGCAGCCAAATGCAAGCGTAGGATGGACTTGGTTTCGTATACTTCTTTCATATCCACCAGTACATCGTCGCGTAACCGGCGTGCTTCTCGATTGTTCTCTTCCACTTCGCTGCAGGAGGGTAGAAAAAAGAGCAATCCGATCAAGAGCATGCGCAATCCATCAAACTGCAATTTAATGGGCGTCATAGGGAATAAATTTGCGACTTGAAGGGGATTTCTACGCGGTATCCTTTTTCAGAAAGCGACGCTTCCAAAGCCAGCATAGCGGAGTAGTCTCCATGCGTCAAAAATACTCTTTTAAGCCGATCGGGTGCTTGCGAGCCAACAAATTCAACGAGTCCGTCGTGGTCGGCGTGACCACTAAACACGTCGGTTCGGCGTATTTGTGCGCGTACCTCCAGCTTTTTGCCATCATTTTGCCAGATGCTTTCTCCATCCAGAAGCCGTCGACCCAATGTGCCTTCCGCCACAAAACCGATAAAGAGGATGCATGCCTTGCTGTTCTGCAATTGATGCCTGAGGTGATGCTGAATGCGCCCACCTTCAAGCATGCCTGAGGCCGAAATGATGATGCAAGGTCGATAATGTTCAGAAAGTGCTTTGCTTTCGCTCAATCGTTGAACCAGGTGTAATTGGTCGAATGCAAATAAATCATCGAAGCGCGCCTGAACCTCGCGGGCCTCTGCCGATAAAAAACGATGCAGATGTTGGTAGGCCTTGGTGCTTTCTATGGCGAGTGGACTGTCCACATAAATGGGAATTTCAGGAAGCCGGCCTTCTATTTGCAGGCGGTGCAGTACAAACAGCAACGACTGTGTTCGCCCAACACTAAACGAGGGAATGATGAGTTTTCCGGGTTGTTCTACACAGATCTCCCGAATAATTCCTTCGAGAATTTCTCCAGGTCTATTTTTGTCGCTGTGCGTTCGCCCGCCATAGGTGCTTTCACACACGAGATAATCGACCTGCGGAAGGGGTATGGGGTCATTCAACAAGGGATATTGACAGCGGCCCACATCCCCACTGAAGGCGATGCAACAAACAGATCCGTCGGATTTTTGCGCTTCCAATATGATGTTGGCGGCGCCCAACAGGTGACCTGTAGGGTTGAAGGTGACGGTTAGATTGGGCCGAACGATATGGGCTTCGCCAAACGCAACGGGTACGAAACGCGACAAGCTCTGGTCTACATCGCGTCCGGTATATTCTGCCCATTCGTTATCGCGGTCGCGTCCAAGTCTGCGTTGCTTCCTTTTGCGGTTTCGATCTTGTTGTGCTTCCGCTTTTTTGCGCATCAGTTGCGCGCTGTCGGCCAAGAGCAGTGATGCCAGGTAGTAGGTGGGAAGCGTGCACAAAACCTCGCCGGTGTAGCCGTGTCGAAACAAGGTCGGGAGGCGGCCGCTGTGGTCGATGTGTGCATGCGTGAGCAACACCAGATCGATTTCCGAAGGCGCGAAGGGAAACGGGCCAAACCCAATGTCCTCTGCGGGAATGGGGTTTTTCTCCAGATCCTGACCGCAATCCACCAAAACGCGGAAACCATCGTCGAGCTCCAGCAGGAACATGCTGCCTGTGACCTGTCGGCTTGCGCCCAAAAACTGCAAAAACATGCTGAAATTGAAAGGGGTTTGCTTTGGCAAAAATAGCATCCTTTGCTATATTTGTGGGATTTAATTGCATCAAACTGTGGGTCATCCGCTTCATACTCGTACTCAAGAAAAAGCGACAGTCGGTCAAGCCTTAACGCTCTACCGACGTCGTTTGGTTCGCACAGATCGCCAGCGCAACGAATTGAAGCATTGGTTGGATCAAGGCGGAATGCAGTATGCATTTCATCGGGTCAGAAAAGCCTATGAAGAGGCATTTTTTGGAGATGATCATGCGCATGCACCGACTGCCTTTCCTTTAAAAACCCCGCAAGATTCTGCGGGTTTTGCATTCACCATCGATGATTACATGCCCTCAGAAACCTACGCATTGGTTTTGGATTGTTTGATGGGCCAAATCAATCGCATGGCTGGATTTGATCTGGTTCAAGCCGAACGCTGGATTTCAAGAGACGAAGAATTGGGCTGCAACTACCACCAGTGTTATACATTTCGCGCAGATGGCGGAATCCTTCAGCGGTGTTGGAATGCGATTTTTGGGCGCCCAAAAGGCCCATTTCTTTATTTAAGTGGCGTTCATCGCAGCGGCAAGGCGCCCCGTATTGAGATCGTGTGGAAAGGTCCTTTGGGTCAGCCACACCGCCTTCATGCCTTGATGGAACGGTGGTTAAGTAAATCCCCGGAGGGCATTGATTTCTCGTTTTTGTACACAAAAAAACAATTAATAAACAGATTATGGAAGTAGAGGGAACAATCATTCAGATTATGCCGCTCGTGAGCGGACAATCGGCCAGAACCGGCAACCCATGGCGCAAACAGGAGTTCTTGCTCGAAACTTCGGCTCAATACCCCAAAAAGATCTTCATGAGCTTAATGGGTGATAAAATCGATCAGTTTCCGTTGCGTGAAGGCGATCGCGTCCGTGTGTCCGTTGATCTCGAGAGCCGAGAATACAATGGTCGATGGTATTCCGACATTCGTGCTTGGAAAATTGCACCGGCTGGTCAAGATCAAGGGGGATCCTATGGCTCACCCGATGGTCAAGGCGGAAACAACCCGTCGTCAATGGGCTCGGGTGATTACGCGCCCTCCAGTATGGGTTCGGCCAACTATTCCGGATCTGCGATGGGCCCAGGTTCATCTTCAGGATCCAGTGATCCTATGTCGTCCTCGAGCATGGGCGACGACGCCAATGGAGCCGACGACTTGCCCTTCTGATTCGGAATAGCTCAATTTTCGCCATTTTTCTTCCCTTAGTGTATGGGTAGATTGCACAAAGGAGCGGAGCAGACGGTCGGCACTTAAGGCATTCGGCCGACGACAGCTGCAATGAGTCGGCGACATGGGCATTCGGTCGGCGACAGCTGCAATGAGTCGGCGTCAGGGGCAATCGGTCGGCGACAGCTGCAATGAGTCGGCGTCAGGGGCAATCGGCTGTAGCGATCGGAGCAGAAGACTATAGTCCTTGGCGGATTAGATTGAGGGCAGCACCGGCACGGAACCATTCAATTTGCTGCTCGTTGTAGGTATGGTTCACCCGTATTTCGTCGCGACTGCCATCACTGTGCTTGAGAACAATGCGTAGGGGTTCACCCGGACGAAAGGTCGACAGTCCCAGAATGTCGATTCGATCGTCCTCCCGTACTAAATCGTAATCCCCCGGTTTGGCAAAAGTGAGCGCCAACATGCCTTGCTTTTTGAGGTTTGTTTCATGAATCCGGGCAAATGATTTAACCAAAATTACCCGCACCCCAAGGTGGCGTGGTTCCATGGCAGCGTGTTCTCTGGATGAACCCTCCCCATAATTTTCATCACCCACAACGACACTTCCCCGACCGGCCGCTTTATAGGCCCTTTGAACAGCAGGAACTTCTCCATATTCGCCATTGATTTGATTTTTAACCTGATTGGCTTGTCCGTTTGCAAAATTGATGGCACCGATCAACAAATTATTGGAAATATTGTCGAGGTGTCCGCGGTACTTCAACCAAGGGCCAGCCATCGAAATGTGATCCGTCGTGCATTTGCCCTTGGCTTTGATAAGCAACACCAAATCATGCAGATCGGTGCCCTCCCAAGCCGGGAACGGATCGAGTAGTTGAAGACGTTCAGACGCAGGGTCTACCTTCACCACCACCGATTCGCCATCCGCAGAAGGCGCCTGGTAGCCATAATCCTCCACATCAAATCCGCGAACCGGCAGCGGTATTCCTGTTGGTTCGTCGAGCCGAACCGCTTGGCCGTGTTCATTGATGAGGGTGTCTTTTAGGGGGTTAAAACGCAAATCACCAGCAATCGATAAGGCCGTCACCACCTCAGGAGAGGCTACAAAAGCATGGGTATTGGGGTTTCCATCGTTGCGCTTCGCAAAATTTCGATTGAATGAGGTAATGATGCTGTTGGGCTTCTGATCTTCTGAGCCTGCGCGTGCCCACTGACCTATACACGGGCCACAAGCATTGGCCAGAACAACACCGCCGATGGTTCCGAAGTCGTCTAAAAATCCGTCGCGTTCGACCGTATAACGAACCATTTCGGATCCGGGCGTAATGGTGAATGCACTTTTTGCCTTCAGATTCTTTTGGGCAGCCTGTCGGGCCACAGAAGCTGCTCGGGTGATGTCTTCGTAGGAAGAATTGGTACAGGATCCGATGAGACCCACCTCCAACCGAGCGGGCCATCCGTTTTGTTCAACCGCTTCTGCAAATCGACTCAATGGCCAGGCCAGATCGGGAGTAAACGGACCATTGACATGGGGTTCAAGTTCACTTAAGTTGATTTCGATGACTTGGTCAAAGTAGGTTTCAGGCGAAGCATATACCTCTGGATCGCCAGTCAGGTGTGCGTGGATCCGTTCGGCACCCTCGGCTACCTTTTCGCGCTGGGTACCACGCAGGTATTCAGCCATGGCCGCATCGAACCCGAACAAGGAGGTTGTAGCACCTATCTCCGCTCCCATATTGCAAATGGTGCTCTTACCTGTGGCAGAAAGCGACTGCGCTCCTTCACCAAAATATTCCAGAATATGGTCTGTGCCGCCCTTAACGGTCAGGATTCCCGCTACTTTAAGGATAACATCCTTCGCTGAGGCCCATCCACTGAGTTTACCAGTCAGTTTAACCCCGATGATTCGGGGAAACTTCAGCTCCCAAGGCAGACCGGCCATCACATCACAGGCATCGGCCCCACCAACCCCAATGGCAATCATGCCCAATCCACCCGCGTTGGGCGTGTGGGAGTCGGTGCCAATCATCATACCACCCGGAAAGGCATAGTGTTCGAGCACCACCTGGTGGATGATGCCTGCGCCCGGCTTCCAAAAACCAATGCCATATTTTTCAGAAACAGAAGCCAAAAAATCATAGACCTCCTGGTTTTTGTCGCGCGCTTGGTTGAGATCAGTCTCTGCACCGAGCTTGGCCTGGATGAGGTGATCGCAATGCACGGTAGAAGGAACAGCCGTGCGGGTGCGGCCTGCCTGCATGAATTGCAGGAGCGCCATTTGCGCCGTTGCATCCTGCATCGCAACCCGATCCGGAGCAAAATCAACATAGGTAACCCCACGCTCAGGTTTCAACCTTTCTTGACCGCTCCATAAATGCGCAAATAAAATCTTTTCGGTAAGGGTGAGGGGACGGCCGAGCAAGGCTCGCGCTTCAGGAACGCGGGTAGACAGGCGCTGATAGGTCTCTTCAATTAATTCCAGGTCGAAAAGCATGGTTTCAGTTTTTAGAATGGGGTTGATTTTTCAAAAGAATAAAGGTTGAATCGGAATAAACAGGGTCCGACGAAACAAAATGCAAAAATAGGCAATTAAAAGGTCAAAAGCCACTAAAAAGCGATTGTGACTGCGTATTTTTACCGGGTGAAACCGGGCGTTCAGGCTCTTTTAGGTATGGCATTGGCCTCTGTATTGCAACAACGTTTGCGTGCAGGTCTCACGGCACTTATTATAGCCATCGGTATTTCGGCTCTTGTGGGAATTCTAACTTCGATCGATGCCTTGGAAAAGTCGCTCACCGATACGTTCACCAGTATGGGGGCGAATACATTCACCATTCGAAATCGAACAGGACAAATGGGATTTGGTGCCCGGCGCAAACGCATCGAGCGTCGCTACATTTCTTACAGCGAAGCGGTACGATTTCAGCAGCAATTCCAGTTTCCGTCGCGGGTGTCCGTGAACTGCCTGGTGGGCATGGCCGTAACGGTAACGCACAAAAACACCAAGACCAATCCAAACATTACTCTTTTTGCCTCCGACCCCAACTATTTAACTACAGCGGCATTGTCGCTGTCTCAGGGCCGGAACTTCACCCCGGCAGAAATGGAAAATGCTTCTGGTGTGGTGCTTCTTGGGCATGAAGTCGCTGAAAAGTTGTTCGGCCAGAACGCTGCCGTCGGTCAAGCGGTTAAAGTATCGGGGGTTCGGGTCCTTGTTGTGGGTGTTCTCGAAGAAAAGGGTTCAGGATTTTCTCAAAACGGCGACCGAAGTGTGGTGGTTCCTGTGACCTTCGCCAGGCGCATGTTTCCCGACAGCGATCGGTCACACACTTTATCTGTCCTTGCTGCCCGACCCGAGCAATTGAAGGAGGCAATCGCGGAGACGGAGGTTCTGTTTCGGAACATCCGCCGACTCGGTCCGGCGGCTCCAGATAATTTTGAGATTCAAAAAGCCGATAGCTTTGCGTCAAGTTTGATCGAGAACCTTGCCTTTATCGGATTGGCTGCACGATTAATTGGAATCATTACGCTTTTTGGTGCGGCGATAAGTCTCATGAACATTATGTTGGTTTCGGTCACCGAACGCACACGCGAAATTGGTACGCGCAAAGCCCTCGGTGCCACCCAAAAGCTGATTCGGTGGCAGTTTCTTCTTGAGGCTTTGTTTATTGGGCAGATCGGCGGGGTAGTAGGTGTTGTGTTGGGTATGGCTGTGGGTAACGCAGTAGCCATGGTGGTGGGCGTAGGATTTATCATTCCATGGGTATGGATGGGCAGTGGTATCGTACTCTGTTTGGCTGTAGGCCTGTTGTCGGGCTTTTATCCAGCGGCCAAAGCGGCACGCCTCGATCCGATCGAGGCACTGCGCTATGAATAAAAGTCAAGGTACCATTTGAAATGAGCGGTCTTTGTCCTATATTTGTGGCCGATTGGTCGGATGGCCGAGTGGCTAGGCAGAGCTCTGCAAAAGCTCCTACAGCGGTTCGAATCCGCTTCCGACCTCATCAAAAAATGCCCAGGTGGCGGAATTGGTAGACGCGCTGGTCTCAAACACCTGTGAGATAACACTCGTATCGGTTCGACTCCGATCCTGGGTACAAAAAAAAAATCCTGTCAGAAGACAGGATTTTTTGTTTTACACCATATTTTGTCTTACGCCATATTTGCTATACACCATGAAGGGTGGTTTATTGTCCGGTTGGGGCAAGGTCTATGGATAAATTCACTTGCGCTACTTTAGCCAGTTTATTCTCTACCATTTTCGGTATGTTGATGCCATAATCGGCCAATGCCACGCCAAAGTCAGCGCGCAGTAAAATTTTACCATCCTTTACCTCCATGGTTCCCGGCTCACGGATGTCGCGCGTTACCCCATGCAATGTCATTTTTCCGCTCACCATCACTTGTTGAACGCCCGATTTCTGAAGAACCTCGGGTTTAAAGCCTTCAATTTTGCCTTTCAGTTCGGCTGTGGGAAATTTATGTGACTCCATATAATTCTCGTTAAAGTGCTCCTGCATCAGAGCTTTTTTGAAGACAAAGGATTTGATTGGGATTTTAAACAGAATATCGCCCGTTGAAGCGTCTAGGATACAACCGGCTTGGTTGTTCACAGCTTTGATATCATCTTTGATCGGGCCTTCTGCCTCAAATCGAATCAAGCCATTGCGCGTCATGTACTTCGACTGGGCGAGAACGCATGTTGTGGACAGCAGGACGAATGCCGAGAACGACATAAGGAATGTAAAAAAAGGAGATGGGTGTTTCATGGTAAATTAATTTAAAGTCATTTAGGTGAAGAGATCCGAACACAACGGGCCATACATACATCGAGTGAAAGCGCCGTAAACTCACCCCGCAGCACTATGGTGTCGCTGCCCTCTTGGGGGGCAACTTCACCTGATTCCATGGAGCAGTTGACCCCCATAAACGAGTCGCCTGATTCGAGAATCACATTCATCCCGCCCAGCGAATCGCGCAGCACTTCCCGAACAACCCCCTTCGCCTCCACGATTCGTCCTAAATATTTTTGATTGGCCGCTTGTTCGTTGATTTTAAACTCCTCGACCCATTCATGCACCAAAACCTGGTAATCGGCCTTTTGCCCGTTCATCGGGTCATTGGGCCGCCATAAATAACGATAAACGCCAATGCCGATTATCCCAAGCAACAAGAAGACAAGAATGAATCGGAACAGTTTTTTCATGCGCGGAATAGGTTGTGACTTTTAAAGTACGAATAGGTGGATTTATTGTACGAACAGGTGAATATTTTGTGCGAAAAGGTACTTTAGGGTAATTAGGGCAAATTTGGATTACACGCATTGTTTAGGGCACCTTGTTCAATCCATCTGCGAATCATAGCACGTTCTGAAGCAGAGAGTGGACTATAATAAGGAGGTGGGGGCATCATTTTATCGGGATCTGATTCTGTGATGACCTCATAGATTTCGCTGTTGTCGGGGCGGCCGGGGCGAACATTGTTGCCTTGCATGACACCGGTATAGTTGATTAAGGAAATGCCTTCGGCCGGACGATTGCCGGCGTGGCATGCCGATGAATTGGCACAACTCCTGGCCAACAAGGGTTGAATATCATTCACAAAATATACACTGTCCGGATCACAGCGGCCTAAGCCCGTTGTGTCGAGGGGCGGAACCCATCCGGGAGGATAAACCGGATCGTGTTTGCACCCATAAAAGAAACCGAAGGCAATGAAACCGCAAAGCGTAAGGTAAGAAATAGTTAATCGACTCATTTGAGTATTATTTATCCTTGCTCTTGTTTCCTGAGCGGGGCGCCGATTGACGTTGTTGCGCCGTGCGCTGCATCTCTTCTAATTTGGCCTGGAATCGACTTTTTTTAACGGGCTTGTTTTTGTTTTCCTGAATTTTCCGGTGGATGGCGTCCTCGTCGATCACGAATCTACGAACAGCCCATTGTTGACCAAAGGTAATCATATTGGCCAAGAAGTAATAGTAGCTCAGTGCCGATGAATAGCTGTTGAGAACAGGCAAGAACATCAGGGGCATGATGTATCCCAAGGTTTTCATTTGGCCGGTCACCCCACTGATTTGGTTGTTGAAATGGGTGTACAACAAAGTAGATGCAGTCATGAGCAGGGTGAATAAGCTCACATGCGCACCATAAAATGGAATGCGGAAGGGCAGGTCTAAAATGGAGTCGTAGGAAGACAAATCGTCGGCCCATAAAAATCCTTGCTGCCTTAATTCGATGGAGGCTGGGAAAAAGTTAAAAAGGGCGATTAAAATGGGAAACTGCAATAATAGAGGAATGCAGCCGCCCAGCGGATTCACACCGGCACGCTGAAACAGCTTCATCTGTTCCGACTGCATCCGGGCAGGATCCGATTCGAAGCGCGACTTGAGCTCGTCAATTTCGGGCTTCAGCACCTTCATTTTGGCTCCTGAAATATAGGATTGATAGGTGAGCGGGAATAAAATGACCTTGATGATGAGGGTGAGAATGAGGATAATCAGGCCATAGCTCAATGCGAAAGAGTCGAGCCAATTGAATACGGGGATAACAATGAAGCGGTTTACCCATCCGAAAATTCCCCAGCCCAAGGGCACTTGTTTTTCGAGCCCCAGGTCGAGTGCTTTGAGCTTCTGGAAATGATTTGGGCCAAAATAAAAGCGCATGGCAAACCGCTCATCATCGGGGTTCTCCATGGGCATGGTAAAGCTGGCGTAGTATTCGGCGGTATGTGCGCTATCGGTCAGCGGGCGACCTGAAATTTTGGCATTATCAAAGTGACCTTCTGCGATCAGGCTGCTGCTGAAGAATTTTTGCCTAAACGAAATCCACTTAACCTGATTGGGTAGATCCTCACTTTCTTCTTTGTTGATGGTGAGGTAGTCGGGCTCATCGTTGAGGTATCGGTAATAGATATCGGGTATTTTGCGCTCTTCTTCAAGGTCTCGTTCTTGTGAAGGCGCTCGTACCTGCCATTCTAGTTCAGTATAACGGTTGTTCGACTCGAGTAGCGTCGACATATTGACCCTACGTACCTCATGCTTTAGCTCATAGCCCGATTCGGGTAACAAATAACGGTGCTCAATAAAGGATCCTAAGCGCGGTTCGACCCTCAGCACTAAGCTGCTGTCGGTTTGGGCAAATGCTGAAAAATACAGTTGCTCGGTGCGAAGGGTTTGGCCACCGGCGGAATAGGTAAAATTGTAGCGTGCATCACCCTTTTTAAACAGAAGCAAGGGAGTTTTTCGGTAGGTGGTGTATTCTTTGAGCTCGACTTCCGAAACCGCTCCCCCCAAACTGCTGAGGGTCACTCGGATCTGTGGGTTTTGGATCACGAATTCTTGAGGCGTTCCTCTTCGGAAAGGGCGAAACAACCCGAGCGCCGTTGAGCTGTCGACCGTCCATGAGCTATCTGCAGCTGCGGCTTCACCACCGCCGGGAAGACCGCTTGCCCCGGAAGTGTTGGTTGCCTGTTCATTGGTTGGCTGTTCAACCGCAGGATTCACACTGGAAGTTGACCCCTTGCTTGGGGCAATCGATTCAGCAGCGGTTTTCCCGTTGGTTGCGGGATCCTGTGGAGGTGGAGCTGAATAGTAGCTGAACACCATCAGGATGAGTCCAATCAAAAATAAGCCAATCAGTGAGTTACGGTCCATTGGGATGCAAAAATAGGAAAAAAGAGCCCGGTTTGTTGTGGGGTCAGTCGGGGGTTTGGGCGCTCTGTTGCGCCAATGCGGCACGTACAAATCCCACAAATAGGGGATGGGGTTGCGCCACAGTGCTTCTGTATTCGGGGTGGAACTGGGTGGCCAAAAACCAAGGGTGGTCTTGAAGTTCCACCATTTCCACCAGCTTTCTGCTGGGGTTCATCCCGCTGAAGACCATCGAACTTCCTTTAAAATGGGGAAGATATTCGTTGTTGAATTCATAGCGATGCCTGTGGCGCTCACGAATAAGTCCCTCCCCTCCGTATACAGAATCGGCCAGGGTGCCGCTTTTGATCTTGCAGGGGTAGGCGCCCAGCCGCATGGTGCCGCCTTTCTCATGGAGCTCTTTTTGGTCGGGCATGAGGTCGATCACCGGATGAGGGGTGTTGCCATGCATCTCGGTTGAATTGGCCCCTTCTAATCCGAGCACATGGCGCGCAAATTCAATGACCGCGCACTGCATGCCCAGGCAGATGCCTAAAAATGGGATTTTTTGTTCTCTGGCAAAGCGGATCGTATTGATTTTCCCTTCCCATCCCCGCTCTCCAAAGCCCGGAGCCACCAAAATGCCGTCTAGGCGCGATAGCTGATTCACCTGTGCAAGGTCGGCGAGTGTTTCGGCCTTGATCCAATGCAGATTCACTCGGGTGTTGGCGTGAACACCCGCGTGTAAGAGTGCCTCCTGAATGGATTTATAACTGTCTTTGAGCTCAACATATTTGCCTATTAGCCCGATTTCTACACTGTGCAGGGGCTTGCGGAGTCGACCGATAAAGTTCTTCCA
>VGGT01000002.1 GCA_016868485.1 Bacteroidota bacterium | reverse complement strand
ATCCTGGAACATGACCGGGCGCACGATTTTGGCACTTATACAGGTTTTCAAGAATCGCGCCGCTATGGGGAGGCCGTTTTTAGTATATTTGAGGTTCCCTCATCATAATCACAACTTTGTGAACGGAACCGCCCTATTCCCTGGGACTTTTGATCCCATTACACTCGGCCACTACCTCCTTGTTGAGCGGGGTTTGAAGCAGTTCGCACAGATCAAAATCGGAATCGGTGAGAACCAAGGAAAATCAACCCTGTTTACAAGAGATGAACGTATCCAGATGCTTAAACAGGCTTTTGGACCCATGAATCGGGTGGAAATTTTATCCTACACCGGATTAACCGCAGTTTTTTGTCGAAAAGAAGGAATCAACTGGATTTTGAGGGGACTTCGCAGCGCACAAGACTTCGAATATGAACGCAACATTGCCCAATTGAACTTGGAATTGTATGGTGTCGATACGCTGTTTTTAGCGGGTGATCCGAAAGCCAATCACATATCATCGACACTTGTGCGGGACATTATTCGGCACGGCGGAGACGCATCCACTCTTTTGCCCGAGGGTTTGCTGCTACCCGCTCAACAGTAAAAACCCGAGGGTTTGCTGCTACCCGGTCAACAATAAAAAATGACCCATATTCAATCACTGAATATCCAACGCAAGCGTCGGCTGCATCCACTGCTTGGCCTCCATCAATAAGGGCACAAGGGATGGATAAGTTTGGGGCAAGACAAGTTGATCCCAAGTTGATGGCTCTATCCAAGCCACTTCTTCGATTCCCTCTTCCCATTGCGGTTTGAGTTCACCACAATAGCGGGTCGACATCCCAAACCAGTACGTTTGTTTAACCACATATTGTCCTTCATAGAAGTAGATATGAAATGTATCTGAAAAACGACGCTCCAGTGTCAACTCCCCTACCCCACACTCCTCTTCGACCTCCCGCAATGCCGTTTGCTCGGGCGTTTCACTAGGCTCCATTTTCCCTTTGGGCAAATCCCAGCGACCAAATCGGTGAATGAAAAGGGCCCTGCCGGCCATAGAAACTACTCCGCCGGCTGCTTGAATCTTCTTCATCGAATCAACAAATTCGAGGAAGACTGACTTGGGATCTTCTACTTGCAGTGTTATTTCTTTAATTCCAGGATCTTGCTCCAATTTCTTTAACCAACGATGGAGGTCTTTTGCTTTCAAGCCTTGCAATACTATATGGCCTGTCTGAGGCGTCCATCGCTCATTCGATGAAAAGTTGATCACGCGATCCGAGAAAAAAATGAGGTATTTTTGCATGTATGAATCCACAAGAAACAGCCGAACAAGTTGCGAAACTTCTGCTAAAAATAAAAGCCGTTAGTTTATCCCCAAAATCTCCATTTAAATGGGCAAGTGGTTGGCTCTCGCCAATCTACTGTGATAACCGACTTACCTTGGGTGATCCCATTGCTCGAACTTTTATTGCCGACGCGCTTGCTCATCACATCCAACAAAATGTTCCAGAGGCACAGGCCATTGCAGGGGTAGCCACAGCTGGAATACCACAGGCGGCCTTGGTGGCTGATCGACTTCAACTGCCTATGCTTTATGTGCGCCCTGAGCCCAAGCAACACGGTCGCGGCCAGCAGAT
This sequence comes from Bacteroidota bacterium, assembly GCA_016868485.1. Taxonomy (GTDB): domain Bacteria; phylum Bacteroidota; class Bacteroidia; order UBA7662; family UBA7662; genus F1-60-MAGs140. Next base: position 39,611 of record VGGT01000002.1, on the reverse strand, counting down.
AGAAGGACAGACATTTCCTCATTCTGGCATTGTGCTGATCGAGGATTTAATTTCAACAGGGGGCAGTTCATTGAAGGCGGCTAGAGCCGTTCAGGATGCCGATATGAATGTGCTGTGTATTGTTTCGGTCTTCAGTTATGGATTCGATCAGGCTCAAACGCTATTCAAAGAAGCCGAGATTCCTTTCTTTAGTTTGTGCGACTACCCCACCCTCTTGAGCATGGCCCGATTATCGGGGGCACTTACAGCAACTGAGTTAACATTGTTAAGCCAATGGAGGGAAAACCCAGCGGCTTGGTCGGGGGTGTAATCCATAGAATTGCATCAAACCGATTATTGCATCAAACCGATCAGAAGATAGCATTATGCATCGCTCCTTATACCAAATAATGAATATAAAATCATTATTATCCACTGTTATTATACATTTTATTACAATGTTTTCTTTCGCTAAGCCGCCTGTTGATCACCCTACTGTGCTGCCGCACCCCATGCCGCATCCTTTTCACCTTGGCTTGGTTGAAGTGCATATCGATCGAACGCACCTGGAAATAGCCATCCGGGTATTTACGGATGATCTTGAGTGGGCATTGGGCAGACAATTCAAAAAAAACGTTGACCTGACCCTGGGCGATAGTGCCACGAATTTCTGGTTGCTTTCATCCACACTCCGAAAGGAGATACAAATCAGCGCAGATTCTCGTTCAATTGAATTGAAATACGTGGGATGCGAGCGGGAAGACGATTCTATTTGGCTCTACATGGAGCATGAATTGGGTACAGCAGACACGTCCGAATGGACATTCGTGAATACCCTACTGACTCAGGATTTTCCAGAACAACGATATGTGGTAAGTGTTAACCATAAAGGGCGTAAAAAAACCCAGCTGTTGATGGCACCAGATTTCCGCATACAATGGTCTGGGGCCGATTTTTAGGTAGAATTTCCTTTACCCTCCAGCAACTTTTACTTAAATTTCAAGAATAATTAGATAGAATTTACTTTCCTTTACCCTCCAACAAGATGATCAGGGTGTATATGAGTATCTTAAAGTCGACCAAAAGCGACCGATTCTCGATATAGAGCAAATCATATTTCAATCGCTCCAACATTTGGGCTAAATTTTCTGCATACCCATATTTCACTTGCCCCCAACTGGTTATTCCGGGTTTCACCTTGAGCAAATGCTTGTATTGAGGGGCCACTTCCATCAGTTGTTCGATGTAGAAGCGACGTTCGGGACGTGGTCCTACCAATGACATGTCTCCAAGCAAGACATTGTAGAATTGTGGGAGTTCATCCAGTCGCCATTTGCGTAAGCTGCGCCCAAAAGTAGTGATGCGTGGATCATGCGCACTCGAAAGGGTCGGACCGTTGACCTCAGCATCGACCACCATCGACCGGAATTTATAAATAACAAAGGGCTTGCCCGCCAGCCCAATTCGCTCCTGACGAAACAAAACAGGGCCGTTTGAACCCATTCTCACCCGAACGGCACAATACAACATAAGGGGGGCCAATAGAATTAAGGCCAATATCGATACGAGTAGATCCACCATTCGTTTGATGCTCACTTGCCATGGGGGCATCAAATCAGGATAAATTTCAATCAACAACAGTCCAAAAATGTGCTGCATTTTGACGTGCCCGAGCATGATGTCGTACATCTCAGGTACGATCTTGATGATCACACCCTCATCGCGAATGAGGTTTACCACCTCATTGTAGCGGTGGTGCTCCTTTTCATCGAGTGCCAGCACAATTTCCTCCACCCCATGTCTGCGAATCAAATCAGGAAGATCCGCCAAATAACCCAACGAAGGTAAAACGCCATGGAGGCTGCCGTGCGGTGAACCATTGGTAAGCCGGATACATCCGATGAACTGATTTCCAGTTGGCTTTCTCTGGCGCTTCATCTCATCAAGGAGATTCAGTGCGCGTGGATTATCGCCGACCAACAAGGTCTTGAACGTGATCTTACCCGCATATAATCTACCCGAAATTATGGATAATTGTGTGTAGCGTGAACAAAAAGTAAGGGTAAAATGAAGGCAAAATAATACCAATAAACTGTTATAATAATTCTTATAACTGATGATTTGGTCATCAAGAATCAATGCAAAAAACAGAGCCACGACCCCAATTAGGGTAGCTAAAAAAGTACCGGCCAGTTCGCTGAGCCTCGACTTTCTATAAATATCGTTGTAGGTTCCGGAGGCAGCATACAACAGTAACCAGCACATTGGAACGACCAAAAGACCCTTAATGAGATTTGAGTCGAGATCGGTCCAATCGCTTGTGTATGATGGGAGTCGTTCGATGTAGAGTTTGCGGTATCGGAAAAATAAAAACCATGCGAGTAAGGCGGATAGCCAGTCTCCCGCAGCGTATAGTAAGGCATCAATTCGCTTCCGGTTCACCACAATAGCTTCAAATTATCGAGCCAGATCGTTCCCGTTTGGCCCAAGGAGGCCTCGTGGCGCGCTGTGATCAAAACGCGATAGGTATAGCCCGGTGTTCGTTGGAGAAATGGCGAAAAATTGACGTACTGCTTCTTCCATTCATTGGGAGAAGGCGCAAAAACCACGATGGGAAGGTCAGTGATGGAGCCGGCCGGGCCAATGATCTGTAGACCAATTTCGAATGCCTGGGTGTTCCGGTAGTTGAGTTCGAGAAATACGGGAAACAAGCCAACGCCAGGCGGCGAAAAAGTCTGTATGCCCTCTGCTTGAAAATAAGGCGCGCGCGGGTCCACCGCAATATACATCGATCTTGCGCCCTCAAAAACCTCGGCTGGGTTATCTGCCCTACCGATGTTGGTGTCGCTCGAGGGCGACGTCCGAAGGCTGAAGCCTTGACCTTCGAAATCCTCCATCCACGTAAATTGGGTGGATGTCCGGTATGTAACTCCTGGCAAAATGGTATCAGTCTGGCCTGCGTTCAGCTCCGCTGAGGCATTTGCCTGGGTGTAAAATGGATAAATTGAACGGGTGGCAGAGATGCCGTTGAGAACGACCCCTGCGCTCAGTTGAAGATCAATTGCTCCTTCTCTTAGGATCGGGAAATGTGCAGGCAGCGGATAAACCCCCTGTAGGTCTCCGTCGATAAATACCCAGACATCTTTAATGTTTGAACTTCCGCTTCCATGTTCGGCATAGGTTGTGGTTAGGTTGAAGCCGGGTATGTAGATGTAAGATGGAATTCCCCGATCTGCTGTATACAAACTACAGCCCATGAGCACCCACATCAACGCAAGAGCAAAAAATATCTTCATTCTTTAGGGGGTTCGGCCGCATCCATTTGCGCTAATATTTCGAAAGCTACTTCTAAAGCCCTAAATCCGGCTTCGACGCCCACTATAGGCTCACTTCCCGCTTCGATGGATTCAGCGAATAACCGCAGTTCTTCCATGATGGCATTGGTTTCTGGAGGATTTTGTCGCGCATGGGTAATCCAACGAGTGCCCAATTGCGGGCCTAAATCGACTGGTGTAGCCGATTCGGTCGTGGTGGGTTCATCTTCACTCATGCGCAAAATCTCAGATTCGCGGTTCAGAAAATCGACCGATAAATAGGCATCGGATTGAAAAAAACGCATTTTTCGCATGTTCTTCAAACTGAGTCGACTGGCTGTGAGGTTGGCTACGCATCCGTTGTGAAATTCAATTCGGGCATTGGCGATGTCTGGCGTAGGCGAAACCACACAAACACCGCTCGCGCTTATTTTTCGTATGCCTCCACCCACTACGCTCAGCAAAACGTCGATATCATGAATCATGAGGTCCAGTACAATCGAAACATCTGTTCCCCGTGGATTAAACAAGCTGAGCCGATGCGCTTCTATGAATCTGGGCTGGTGTAAATGGGGTAAGACCGCCTGGAATGCGGGGTTGAATCGTTCCACATGGCCCACTTGCACCTTAATTCCGGCCTCCTGAGCCAAGCGAACCAATGTACGTCCTTCTTCCAGGGTCTGTGTGAGTGGCTTTTCGATAAAAACATGCCGCATCCGCCGGATTGCGGCCTCTGCACAAGCAAAATGGGTCATTGTTGGGGTAACAATGTCCACGACAGACACTTCATCGAGTAATGCCTCCATTGAACCAAAGGCGGGAAGTCCAAACAACTCGGAAACACGCTTTGCCTGTTCGACATCAGGGTCATAAAAACCCTTTAAATCGAAATGCTCGGGAAGGGCGCGCAGGCAGCGCATGTGGATTTTGCCGAGATGACCTGCACCCAATACGCCGATGGATAGAGCCATATTGAAATTAAGAAACGCGAAAATAGGGCTAAATGCTTGTAATTTATCCGACTGCCGCGGATTATCGAAGCCGCTATGGGTTATTTTTGCCTCTTGATTCTTCGCAGCATGTCGACCGTCCTTTCAGATAGTTTTCGCCACCAAGGACTTCGTCAACAATTGGTTGAGGAAGTCAAGAAGAAAGGAATCGGAGACCTGCGTGTTTTAGCCGCCTTGGGTCGTGTGCCCCGTCATTTCTTTCTCGACAATGTTTTCACTGAATTGGCCTATACAGACCAGGCCATGCCCATAGGTGCAGGCCAAACCATTTCTCAGCCCTACACCGTTGCTTTTCAAACGGAATTATTGGGTGTGGAGGAACGCATGAAAGTATTGGAAATCGGCACGGGATCTGGCTATCAAGCCTGCGTATTGGAGGAAATGGGGGCACGGGTTTTTAGTGTTGAGCGTCAACGCTTATTGTATCAGACAACGCGCGAACGACTTCTGCACATGGGACGAAAAATCAAGGTCTTTTTTGGGGACGGAACCCTCGGTTTACCGGCATTTGCTCCTTTTGACCGAATTATCGTGACCGCTGGGGCGCCATTAGTCCCACAAACATTGGTCAATCAACTCAAAATCGGGGGATTGATGGTGATTCCCGTTGGCGATGAGTCCAGTCAAAAAATGATGCGCATTACGCGCATTTCAGCATCTGAGCTTGCGCACGAGACTTTTGAGAATTTTCGTTTCGTTCCCCTACTCGGCCAGGAGGGCTGGCGCGAAAAATGCTGATGCTTGAAATCAGCGAAAGGCACTCTTTAGGTTTTCTGTTTCTTTTTGCGTGCTGCAGGAAACAAGATGTTGTTTAATATCAAACGATAGCCGGCTGAATTGGGATGAAGACTCAAATCGGTTGGGGGTTCACCCACGAGGTGTTGATAGTCTTCAGGGTCGTGGCCACCAAAGAATGTCCACGTACCCTTGCCATACGATCCGTGAATGTACCGAGCCTCGCCTAAGCTACTGGTTTCACCCATAACCAACACATCGCTTTTTATAAGCTCTTTACGAAAAGCTGTGGTTTGTCCCATAAATCCCTTGATGACGCGTTCATGACTTTGGGTAAGCATGGTGGGAATAACATCCCATTTGGCAGAAAATTCGAACAATGCGAAGAAGTCATTTTGCTCCTGAAGAAAACCGCGCGTACCGGTCACATCAATATCTGAAAATTCATACTCCAATGGATTTTTCTTGAGTTGAAAATCTTTGAAAGCGAAGGTTCGTGCAAAATCCAATTTCTGTTGCGCTGACGGATCAATGGCATCACCATCATACATATGCTCACAAATATCGACACCTTCTGCTGCCAGTGCAATGTCGTATGAATCAGTGGCTGAACACATGGCAAAGAGAAAGCCGCCCCCGGTCACGAAGTCGCGAATTCGGGCCGCAACCGCCCCTTTAAGCTGTGAAACTTTATCGAAACCGTGTTTGCGGGCCGTTGCCTCAGCCAGACGAACTTCGTTTTGATACCACTCGGCATTTCGAAAAGATGCATAGAACCGACCATACTGACCCGTAAAATCCTCATGGTGAAGGTGCAGCCAATCATAAAGCGGTAGTTTTCCTTGCAAAACTTCATCATCATAAACCTTTTCGTATGGTATTTCGGCGTAAACGAGGGCCATCGTTACGGCATCGTCCCAAGGCAATTTATTCGGTGGTGTGTATACCGCGATTTTGGGGGCAACTTCTAATTTTACCACCTCCATATTGGTTTCTGGATCTGCAATCTCCGACAGAATCCGTCCGTATGTCGCCTCAGGGATTACTTCGTAGCTCACCCCCCTAACCCGGCATTCGGTTTCAAGCATCGGGGTTTGGGACAAGCAAAAACTACCACCCCGGTAGTTGAGTAACCAACTGATTTCTTGTCCATTCTTCAGGGATAAATAGGCGATGCCATAGGCCTTGAGGTGGTCGCGTTGTTGGCCATCCATGGGGATGAGTATGCGTGCCCCCAAAAGCTTGTTGGGTATGGAAATAAGCATCATCAGGGCAGTTAAGCGAAACAGAAAGCGGTGGCGTGACCGATCACTGATTATCGCTGCCAATGCCTGGGCTAGAATATTCATGTATCTCATTATTGGAATCGGAATATATAAACACTACATCAATGCCTTTTAGTTCACCGCATTTCTGTCGGGCCCTTTCGAAACCCATCACCATGAAAGCGGTTGCCCAAGCGTCGGCGGTCATGCAATCTTCGGCCAAAACAGTGGCACTCAGCAGGTCATTCTCGATGGGGTAACCCGTTTGAGGGCTTAATGTGTGTACAATTTTTCGACCACCGATCTCTTTAAAATTCCGGTAATTTCCTGAGGTAGCCATACTCCGGTTGTTGATGGGGAGGGCGCGCTGAACGATCCTCCCTGCACCTGACTGCGGCTTTTCGATGCCCACCATCCATGACTTGGCCTTGCTTTTACGGCCATGCGCCCTCACCTCACCGCCGATTTCAACGATAAAATTCTGAATTTGCCTCGATAACAAATAGGTGGCCACTTGGTCTACTCCATAGCCTTTTGCCATGGCGCTCATATCGAGTCGTGCCTTGGGATGAAGTTTTATCAGGCTATCACCAATTAATCGGAAGTTTTTTAATCCAACGAAGGCTCGAATCGAATCGACGGTGGATGAATCGGGTAGTTCTGTTTTTTGGCTGTAACCAAAACCCCAGGCCTCAGTTAGGGGGCCGACCGAAGGGTCAAATGCACCCCCACTTTGCTCATTGATCTCTAATGATTTGAGAAAATTAACCCGCAAATGGACATCTATTGGACTTCCATTTTGACTTTGATTAAGCACTGAGATCCGAGAGCTGGAAATGTAGGTAGAAAGTGATTCATTGACCCGCCTCAGCAGGCTATCGATGCTTAACTGAAGCCGCGCCACCGAATCGCCTGAATAACGAACTGAGTATGTGGTGCCCATTGTTTTGCCCGAAAAATCGTGCAGTGGGTCATCAGGATCCGGACTTGTTGAACAGGCTGAGAGCAAAATAAACCCACTGATGATATGCAATACCTTTTTCTTCGGAAGCGGTTGGTGAAGCGAAAAAAACCACTTGAATGCAGCGCTGGTTTGCATCAGTTGAGGCTGGGATGACGGGGTGCACGGCTGAGCCAAGAATAGGGCTCGCCTAGATTACATAAAAATTGAGACCATGGAGCAATGGATCCCTCCTTGGGCATAAAATCCGGATGATAAGGACCGGAAATCCAGTAATGTTCTTCGTACTCTTGTTCAAGCTGCCGGGCCGACCAACCCGCATAACCCAGAAAAAAATACCATTTGTTTTGGTCTAACAACCCTTCAGAAGCCAATTTCATGGCCTGTGCTGGATGTGCATTCCACCAAATACCGGGAAGCAATTCTATGCTGTCGGCCAATCCCGGAGATTGAACCTGAACAATGTGCAGGGTGTCCGTTTCAACAGGTCCACCGGTCCAAACGGGCGCATCCCACCCAGCAAAGCCAGGTAAAAGTGCACCCAATCTGTGTCCACTGTACTCATTCAAAACAAAAGCCACGCTACCTGAAGGTCCATGCTCGGCCAACAAGAGTAACCTCCGATAAAATGGGGCATCGGAAAGAAAGGGACAGGCTGCGAGCAGCGTACCCGCAACCAATGGCTGATCGAGGCCGAAGGATTGTTTTGGGTTTTGTTGGGATGACATAAATCAAGTGGCGAAAATAACGTTATATTTGGCGTAATAGTTTGTAATCGATATGAAAAACGACCAAGAGGTGCAACCGCTCAATCAACTGCGGATGGAATATGAACGCGACATTCTTCTTGAATCGAATGTACCTCAGTATCCATTCCCGCTCTTTGAACAGTGGATTGGGGAGGCCATGAACAGCGGTCAACCTGAACCAAACGCTATGCATCTCGCTACGGTTGATGGGGATGGAATGCCAGCGGGAAGAATCGTATTGCTCAAGGGCTGCGACGAGCACGGCCTCACCTTCTACACCAATTATAACAGCGACAAAGGCCAGCAATTAGAAGCAAACCCCCGGGCAGCGGCCACTTTTTTTTGGCCAGAAAATGAGCGGCAGATCAGGATTACAGGGCAAGTTGCTCGCGTAGACGAAACGGAAAGCGACGCTTATTTCCAATCTCGTCCTGTGGGAAGTCGATTGGGCGCTTGGGCAAGTGCGCAGAGCCAGCCCTTACCGAATCGCGCGGCATTAGAAAAAGCTATGGAGGCCGTTAGCGCTCAATTTGCCGATCCCATGACCATACCCCGCCCGCCCCATTGGGGGGGTTATCGCCTTAAACCCATCACGTTTGAGTTTTGGCAGGGTCGCCGTTCTCGCCTGCATGACCGGATTAAATATTCCATCGACGAAGCCGGAGCATGGACCATCGTCCGACTTTCTCCTTAATACTACACTTTATCCATTTTTTAATATGGTTGACCTCAAGCAAGTTCCCGAAATTCAATCAACGGACACCCAATACAAAATAGCCTTGGTCGACGATCATCAAATCCTACTCGATGGATTGCAGTGGATCATCGGCCAGTTTTCGTTTGTTGAACAGGTAGATTCATTTTGTACGGGTGAGGATTTGCTCTTCGCTTTGGAATCAGGGTCGGATTTCGAGCTGATCATCACCGATATTCGAATGAGTCCGATGGGGGGGCTTGAACTTCTTGAACGGATCAAGGAAAAAAATCCGCTTCAAAAAGTACTGATCATGACCATGTACGACAGCATGCACTTGCTGCGCGATGCCTATGTGAAAGGCGCGAACGGTTTTTTTATGAAAAAAGGCGACCAAAAGCATCTGGAAGAAGTTGTTTGGCGGCTCGTTCAGGGTGGGATGCATTGGCCAGAGGAACCTAATGCGGAGCGAACCCTAGATCTCCCCAATTTCACCCGCCGCGAGCGTGAGGTGCTCGGTTTGGTTGCCCAAGACTTAAGCTCAAAAGAAATCGCATCCAAATTGGGATTAAGTGTGGAAACGATATCGACGCACCGCCGAAATATTTTGGAAAAAGCCGGCCTTCACAGTAGTGCTGCTTTGGTATCATACGCTATAAAACACCATTTACTGCCCTAATTTCCGAACGACCAAAGTCGCCCTTATTGTGAACAACAGCAGCATACATCGCAGGTTTCTTTCCTTTTGGATCCTGTGGATTTGGGCCACCTCTCTTCCGGTTTGCGCAGTCCCGATTCTTAATCTTCCGATTGAATTTGGCAAACCAAAGCATCTACAACACATCCCCTTTTATACAGAGCCCACGCTGAGTCTGGAACCTGAAGAGATGGCAAAGTTATTCTCTGCACCGAGCTTGGCCGAGAAGATGATGCGCGTAGAACAAGATCAGATCATCATCTCTCAATCGGCCTATTGGGCTCGGGTCGATCTACACAATCCGACTGATTTTCAGCAGAATATAACGGTTTTCTTGAATAATCCTTTCCTCGATTCGGTGGCGTTTTTCAGGGATGATGGTTTGGGAATTTATGAGGCCGGTATCGCCGGATCTATGGTGGATCTTCCACGTTGGTCTCATCCGGATCGCTTACCTTCGTTACCGCTGTTGGTGAAACCTAAAGCCCGGATCATGCTGTTGATTCGGGTAAGAAACACCCTGAGTACGCGGATGAATTCCCCAATATTTGTGGCATCAACAAGCGCCTATGCTGAATTTCGCCTCAAAGAAAGTACACTGTGGTCTTTGAAATTGGGCTTGCTTTTGTGCCTGGGGTTGTTGGCACTGTTATTGGCGGTCACTGAAGGGAGGCCTCTTTATTTATGGCCCTCAATGCTCGCCTTTACATTAGGCTTGCTTGCACTGGTGAAATCCGGCCATGCGCGCGAATTTGGCTGGCTGTCGCGTGGTGGCACCGCCAATCATGTAGCCTGGGTTTTGGTGGCCATCTTGTATGTACTGTACATACGCTTTGGCATGGCGTTTTTGCGTACCCAGCGATCTGTGCCCTTGCTTGATCGGTGGTTGAATGGAGTGAGCATCGGGGTGGCTGTGAGCATCCCACTTTATGCGGTTTTTTGGCCATATCTCAAGGAATGGCGCCACAGCATTATCCCAGCGATGATGATCCTGCAACTGCCTGGACTCTTTCTCCTGTTGTGGGGTTGTATTTTCGCTTATCCACTGGCCAAACACCGATCGATGGCCCTTTTTGCGGCTACCCTCAGTCTCATTGTTGGAGGCTTCTTGGAGGCATACGGTTCTCGGTCTTGGCTCAGTGTTCTTGATCTATTCGGATTTTCGGTATTCCCGGGCGCGCTCATCGCATTGGGGATCATCACTTGGGAATCTTTTTATGAACTCTATTTGCAAAGAAAACGTCGAGAGCAATTGTCGGATTTACTCATGCGAAAGCAAAATGACATTGACAAATCGTTTGTCATGGGACAAGAGGCAGAACGAAGACGGCTTGGCCAAGAGCTTCACGATCATCTCGCAGCACTTCTCATGAATGCCCGCATGATGATGCCGATGAAAAAAGCGGATCAATCAGAATGGCAACCGAAGGATTGGGAAGGTTATCGACGGGGTCTAATCTCTCTTGACCAGGGCTTGAATGAAGTCCGTGCATTATCCTATCAAATGGATCCACACCCTATGGATGCCCCGAAACTTAAAGATGAACTTACTCGGTTGTTGCGGTTTTTCAACATATCACGCCCCACTTGTGCTTTTCATCTGGATTACGAAATTGAACATGTACAACTTATTCCTTCGACCGCCCTTGATCTCTACAGAATTTGTCAGGAATGTCTTTCCAACATTGTTAAGCATTCGGCAGCAACCTCTGTTTATGTTGAATTGACTGATCATGATGGGCGAATCCAATTGTGTGTTACCGACAATGGTGTAGGATTTGACATTACTCAAACGAGGGGTGGTCTAGGTCTAAAAGGTCTGCGCAACAGGCTGAGGAGGATGAAAAATCATCAAGTTCGCATCGAGAGCGCTCCGGGGCAGGGAACGAGTGTTTATGTTGGTTTTGACAATGAAATGATCGAAACGGATTCAAACACGCACGAAGCCAGTTCGTAATCCTATTGCCTGCGTTTTTGCTGCTTAGACCACAACATACTGCCCGCGCGCTCCATGCAGAAAAGGCAGACTTTAAGTCCAATTGGCTGCTTTGAGCCCCTTTGGTTGAAAGAAATCTGGTGATTCCGCTGGGATTCGAACCCAGGACCCATACATTAAAAGTGTATTGCTCTACCTGCTGAGCTACGGAATCATTGAACCGATTCTTCCCAAGAACCGAATTTTTTTTGACGCGGGTGCAAAGATACGGATTTTTGGGATATCTAGTAGGTGAGATTAAATACTCATCGTATCAAATCGACTACCCCTTTCAACGTTCTGCGAACACCATTTTTTTGTACAGCACGTATGATATACGGATAAGACCCAGCCGGCAGTGGCATACCCTGCTGTGAGCCATCCCAATAGACTCGAGGTAAGGAATCGGTGTGCACCAAACGCCCCCAACGATCAAAAATTGAGATGCTTAAGGTCTCAAAACCATAAGTAAAACCAGTAAACACATCATTGACGCCATCCCCATCGGGTGTGAATGCTGTTGGCAGGCGTATTCCAACGGAATCGATCCAGATATCGGATTGTGCGGTATCGAAACAGGATGGGTCATCGCCGTCGATCCGCAAGACAATGGTGTATCGCCCCGGGCGCATGTATGTATACACGGGGGCTGGAAGGGTGCTCGTGCCTCCGTCACCGAAAGTCCACAGATAGCGCCTCACCGCTGCCCCCGAACTGAGTTGGGTGAAAGAAACGGTCTGCGGGGCATAACCCGTATCCGGTCTAAATCCAAATGCGGCCTGGAGGGGCTCGAATGTAATTTGAATGGTATCTGTTAAACTCGAACAGGGTGGATCAAAGGCCCTAACCCAAATCGTCTGACTCTGCCCGGCGAAAAAACTAATTTGTCGACTGGTATCGCCTGTGCTCCAAAGAAAACGCGCCTGCGGCGGCGCTTGAGCCACAAATGTTAGTTGCGTTGGGGAACAAATGGTTCGGTTCGGTCCGGCATCTACCGAAAGAGAGATAAATGGGATCAAGCGCAGACTATCACGAATCGTACATCCCGCGGTGTCGGTTAGCTCCAGATATACCCAACGGGCTTGCATTGAAGCGAATTTCTGGTTAAAAGCAGTAGTGGAGGTTATCTCTGGATCTGAAATCCACTGCACGCTCGAATAGCCTGCAGCGGGTACACTAATTCGTGCGGTATCTCCTAAACAATAGCGATAAATCGCGCCCGAAAACACCCTTCTGGGGATGTTAACACGTACCCAAACACTGTCGGTCACTGGGCATCCGAGCGAATCGGAGGCCACCACCCGATACCACCGGCTGGCTGGAGGAGCAACCCGAATGCTGGATGACCGGTTTCCGCCACCCGAATAGAGGGAATCCCATTCGTAGACCCGAGCGCCTGAGGCAGTGAGGGTCGCTGAATCACCCAGACAAACAGCAGGAACCTGTTGCATCAGTAGCGTCGGAACTGGTTTCACGATGATGTTGCGTCCGACAGTGTCTGTGCCTACACAACTGCTGATGCGTTGGGTAACCCTATACGTACCTGGCGCCGGAAAGGAGTAGGTGGGATTGGGCTGTGTTGATTGTGCACCCGGAACCCCAAAGTCCCAAAGGAATGTACCACTCAATGTTCCTGTCGAAAAAAACTGGACTGGTATGCCCATACAGACAAAAGTGTCTGGGTATTGGGTGGCAAAACCCGCTACCGGCTGAACATACTGAAGATCAATTTTAAAGACAGCCGCATTGCAATTCAACGAATTATTGGTGGCTGACCAGGCACCCGTTGTGGTGGGAAAATCGTCGTTTCCTCCCCCGCATCCCGCACAAACGGCATGGTAAATCACTCCATCGCGCGAAAATCGACAGGTTCCCCCATCGACATGCTCCCGCGAAAGTCCCCCCCCAAAAAATGAACCATATAACAAAGAATCGAGATTGGATTCAAGAACCATAACATACATATCATGGTGGTCGGTGTTGGCCTGTAGCCGTTGAGCGGTGACGGGTAGGCCCACCATAGACGAAACATGAATGTTTCTGGCCGTATTCACTGAACCTCCCCACCCGGTCAGATACACCTTACCACATACATCGACCATAAATGCTGTTGGCGAAAAATTGGGGCCCGCGGAATTCGCTCCAATCATGGTGCCCCGAAGCAAACTATCCAGATCTGAGCTGAACACCTGAATGAAGTGCTTTCCACCAGGATTATTATAGATTCCGCTGGGTGTAATGGGCAGTGCAGATGTACTAATCCCCGTAACGTATACCCTACCTTCTGCATCTCGATCGAGCAAATAGGCTTGCTGGTAGGTTGAGTTGCCTAGAAAGGTTCCAAATATTGGTGGGCCGCCAGTGGTGCGTATGGCCATTAGGAACCCGTCGCCTCCACCCTGGTATTGAGGAATGTAGCCGCCCATGGATAATGAAATTGGGAAATTACTGCTGAATGTGCTGCCCGTTATGTAGACTGTGTCGACGCCCATGGCACGGATGCCATAGATGGCGTCTTGTTGGTCGCCCCCTAAGTAGGTGCCGTAGATGAGGCTGTCGAGATTCGCAGATAATTTTACCAAAACCCCATCCTGCACGCCTGCCATGGCTTGCTGGTGGGCCGAAAGGCCGCTGGTCGGAAAATTCGTGGAGGTCGTATTTCCTACAATCAAGACCCGACCTGCAGGGTCGAGGGTGATCTCGCCGCGGTTGTTGTCGCCGTAGTTAAACCACAACGCGTTCAAGTTTTGCATTTGGGCACTTCCGAAGTTCTCTCCATCCATTCCATTTCCGCCTAGGTAGGTCGACGACAGCAGTTGCGTACCGGTTGGGTTGAGGCGCGACACCACATAGTCCATTCCTCCGTTGTGCGAGGGATCAAATCCAAAGGCTGGGTAGTTGGTAGACAAGCTTTTTCCCAAGACATATAAACGATTTTGGGCATCCGAAACGAGACTGAGCAAGGTGTCGCCCGATGCGCCACCTAAGTGGGTGCTGTAGATTAAGGTCGTGGCGTCGGGGGTATATTTACTGACTACCATATCCGTACCTCCATTGAAGCTGATGTCGTAGGCCCCAATACTGGTGGGGTAACCTACATCAAAAACGATTCCCCCTAAGAAAATTGAACCATCTGAGGCGTATGTCGCCGAAAAACCCCAATTATCGGCCGATGATCCCGTGTACGTACTTCCAACCAGCACTGGATCGAGCACCAGAACACTGTTCGCCGGCCAATGACCTACTTCAAAACCCCAGGTTGATGCCCTGCGTTTCAATGTCATCGGAACATCTTGCTCGTGGCCCGTGTCAGAAATGGACCAAGCCCTTGGTGCTTCTTCGGTGATGGAGTGAATTTTGGATCGGTAATTGATCCTTTTTCTTTCCTTCAAAGACCATTCGACCCCCTCCACCCTACATTGAATTTGATCGATGCGCGCACCTTGTTGCAGTCTAAACTCATACTTAAAACCGCCTTTGGTCTGAATAATTAGGTCGATTCCCGGATAAAAATCGGTTAAGATCATTCCACGCGTTGGAGTGAGTCCACCTGCCCACCGATTGGAATCGTTCCCTAAAAAATAACTGACCGTATGCGTACCTGCGTCCGTAAAGGTTGGATGGCCGCTAAAGCTGCTGCCTACAAAAATACTCTGCCAAGCATGGGCTTTCAGGCTAACCCCTGCTCCTGGATGGGCATGGGCCTCAGCCAGAGCATTTCGGTCTGTATGCACCCAAGTGAGGCGATCGCGTTCTACAAAAATGCGCATCCCGGGCAAGTCGGTATGGGCCAATACTTGGGCTGGCCATTGTCCACCGTTGGGAATCATCCACCCTTCATTATTCTGGGCCGTGGCAAAACTGTTCAACAGAATGATGAACACAAAGCAGCAGTTTAATCTACTCATCACCCCATTCTTCATAGTGGATTCTGGGATTTTTGGTGAATTTGTCTTTGATTTCCTGATGCAACAGGCCATCGTATATCAATAACCAGCGCGATTCCTCTTGACCGATACACTGCCGCGTGAATTCACCCAATAGTAATCCTGCGACCGAATTGCGATAAGCCTGGGTTCGCATTTGTGTGAGTATATCCAACGGAAGAAGTGCCGCGTGCACATCCCTAGTTCTCTGTTCACCACTGCCGTTGAGCGCGATCGACAAGCGTTGTCGTTCTAATTTTTGATACAATTGATGTTGTCTGTGCCACTCGGTTGGCCATGACGCGCGTTGTTGGGTGCTGTATTGATCCATCGCCTGAATGGATAAAGAGTCGGGGTAGAGGCATATTACCTTGATGGATTTAGGTATATCTCTGGGCAGAATATGTTCTGGCTTGATGGCTCGATCACTGCACATAAGAACTACCCCTGTTAATGTTCCTTTTTTTAAAAACTTCACCTGAGACAAGCAGTCCTCCCACTTTCCTGCCGGTTCTACTCTGGGCTTTGCGCACACCTGAGCCAACAACTGCTTGCTTTTCCATTGGTCGGTGCCATAAACAGCAGCGCCCATGAGCAGGCCCGTGATCACCAAAGTCAACCCTTGTTTCTTTTGCCACCTCATTGGTTTGTTCTATTCAGGTAAACGATCATGTTCACGATATTCAATTCGATTTGGGCTGCGGATGGATCGGGAAAGATAATCCCGCACGAAAAAGGTGGGTGGATAAGTCACTAAACGCATATTGGTATCCAATCATTCCTTGCATGCGTTGCCCTGGGGATTTCATGTCGATGCGGGCAGCGACCGGACTATCCCCATTCCCAATCCATCCTTGATAGCCGGTTAACTCAGCGCCCAATTGCCAACTTTTGTAGCCAAAATGGCTGCGGACCCCCCAAGAAAATGCATCATTTTGGGCATAGAGCGACTCCTGCCACACCAACAATCCTCCGCGTGCAAATACCGAAATTCTGTCGGGGAAACGACCCGGACGACGCCAAACACGTCCGCCTTGCAATTCGAACAAATAGCCCGGTGCGTTGGTGTGCCTGGCACTTTCAAAGTTCTTACCGGCTGTGGTTTTTGTGGCTACATGAAGCGATAAATCCCAGCCTTTTCCGCGTCCTTCAGCGGCCAGAATTTTGGCCAGGAATGCCACCCATAGATCGGAGGCATTGAAGCCCGTTGAATCGCGCGATCCCCTCAGAATTCGGGTTTCGTTGGTGGTGTTGAACCACTCCACCGGCCGCCAAGTTAGGTCCATCACAACCTTTCCTGGTGCAAAGGGCACGCGGATCATGACAAATGGATTATGGGTGCGGTCGCCCCCACCCCGGTGAACTTCCCACAGCCAATCGATCCGACCATATTTTGGGGGTGCGGGCTCCTGTGTCCAGCTCAGAGGGAGTGCATTGGGGCCCATAAAAGCAGGGGAGCGTTGGAGCGGCGGAAGGGTTCCTGATTGTGCGTGCACTGATCCGACCACAAGCAGGCCCCATAAGCCCCGATAGAAACTAGTACGTTTTATGTGCCTAATGAGCATCATAAGAGAAAATTTTACAGGGATTGAGTATGCCCCTTGGATCGAATATATTTTTGATGCCTCGCATGAGTTGCCGCTGTGTTTCGCCTACAACCTCAGGCATATAGGTTTGTTGAACCCATCCAACACCATGCTCTCCAGATAAGGTGCCGCCGAGTGCTGCCACTTCCCGAAACACCGCACGGATACCTTCTTGAACCACCCCATTCCATTGTTCGTCGTTTAGTTCACCTTTAAGAATGTTTACATGCACATTACCATCACCTGCATGGCCATAGCATACGCTTTTGAATCCGAATTCATTCCCCAATTCCTTAACCTTGGCGATGAGTTGCGGCAATGCTGCCCGTGGCACCACTGTGTCTTCTTCTTTATAGACTGAGGCCGCCCGTACGGCATGGGCTACTTGTCGCCTCAATTGCCACAATTGCTGTTGTTCGCTAGCGGTCTGGGCCAGGAGAATCTCTGTCACCGTTCGGTGCTGTAGGGCATCAAAAATATGGGCGGCCTCTTGCTGAAGCAGGTCGATGTTCGATCCATCCAACTCGATCAACAAATGGGCTTGAACCACATCGGGTATATGAATAGCTCGATTTAGGTAGGCTGAAACCAATTCCAGTGCATCACGTTCCATGAATTCGAGTGCCGAAGGGGTGATTCCGAGGCGGAAAACCTCTGTTACAGCGGCACAGGCCGATTCCAAACTGGGAAACGGCAGAAGCATGAGCAGGGTATGGGTGGGTTGAGGGATGAGCCGAAGTACAGCGCGCGTGACTACGCCGAGGGTGCCCTCACTACCCACCATCAACTGGGTTAGGTTGTAGCCTGTGGCATATTTGAGAACTGAGGCGCCTGTCCAAATGAGTTCTCCTGAAGCTAAAGCAACTTGCAGGTTCAAAACATAATCGCGCGTTGTGCCGTATTTTACTGCGTGAGGGCCACCAGCGCCATGGGCGATATTGCCTCCAATGGTACATGAGCCTCGACTGGAGGGATCGGGAGGGTAGTAGAGGCCGTGATTCGCTACGGCTTTTTGGATTTCTTCGGTGATGCAGCCGGGTTCGACGGTTACCTGCATATTGTCTGTATCGATGTTTAATATTCGATTCATCCGACTCAGATCAAGGGCGACTCCGCCCGTAACGGGGAGGGCACCACCGCTGAGACCCGTGCCGGCTCCCCTGGGCGTTACTGCGATTCGATGATGGTGGCACACCTTCAACAGTTGGGCAACCTGTTCGGGATGCTGGGGGCGCACCACCAGGTCGGGTACAAACAATAGATCCTCGGTTTCGTCGCGACCAAATGGCGCTAAATCACCTTCCACCAATAATTCTGAACCCAATTCTTGTTTCAGTAGATTGATCAATTTTCTATCCACTGGGTTTAGGTGCTTCGGTAGATCAACCCGTTGACCCATCCCCGGTTTTGGCTTAGCATGGAAATTCTCGTGAATCGGTGTTGCGCTGGCATCCACCTCCTTTGGGGCTTGGGTTGGCATAAACATACAAATATACTTAAATCGCTTTCTCAAATGATTTGAATGATCAGTGGTTGGTCAATGGAAAAATCTCGCGTAATTTTGCAACCAATTTTTAGACTATGGCTGAAGTACTGCGTATGCCCAAGATGAGCGACACCATGACCGAAGGGGTCATTGCTGTTTGGCACAAAAAAGTGGGCGATCCTGTTCGATCTGGTGATATTTTGGCTGATGTGGAAACCGATAAGGCGACCATGGAACTGGAAAATTTCGTAAATGGGGTTTTGCTGCATGTCGGCCTTCCTCAAGGCAGTAGTGTTCCTGTAGACGCCATCATCGCCATTGTGGGTAAAGAAGGCGAAGACATTAGTGGACTACTTGCGTCTTCGGGACCCGGATCGAACACCGACGAGAAAAATATACGGCCTGAGGCATCCAGCGTGGTGGTCGAAACGCCCGTGTCTGCGACGAATGCCGCCTTACCAAGTCTCGACAATGCCCGTTTGGCCCAACCGACGGACGAACAGAGCTTGGGGCGCACAAAAGCAAGTCCACTCGCACGAAAAATGGCTGAAGAGCGGGGAATCGACCTAACGGGCATTCGAGGCAGCGGTGATGGTGGCCGAATTGTACGCCGCGATTTAGAATCGATCGCATCAGGAAAAAGTGCCGTTTCTTCTTTGGCGTCCCCATCCACTACCTATGAAGGCCAGGAGTCGTTCGAAATGGTGACGATCAGTCCTATGCGCAAAACCATCGCACGTCGGTTGGCTGAAAGCAAATTCACAGCTCCTCATTTCTACCTGAATATGGAGGTCGATATGGGTCGTGCTGTTGAATCAAGGTCTCGCTTGAACGAAGTTTCGGGCGTTAAGATATCCTTCAATGATCTGGTTGTGAAGGCTGTGGCTATGTCACTGCCCCACCACCCGGCTGTGAATGCTTCTTGGCAGGGCGACAGCATTCGCTACAACAAACATGTGCATTTGGGGGTGGCTATGGCGGTGGAGGATGGCCTACTGGTTCCTGTTGTGCGTTTCGCCAACCAAAAGTCGCTGAGCCAGATCGCTCAGGAAACCGCATCGCTCGCTGATCGAGCACGACAGAAAAAACTACAAGCTCCCGATTGGGAGGGAAACACCTTCACTATTTCTAACCTGGGCATGTTCGGCATTGAATCATTTACCGCGATCATCAATCCGCCCGATGCCTGCATTTTAGCGGTTGGCGCGATTCGTCAGGAAGCTGTCGTTCGGAATGGCGAAATCGTTGTGGGCCATCGCATGAAACTTACGCTGAGTTGTGACCACAGGGTGGTCGATGGCGCCACGGGTGCTGCCTTTCTGCAACGGCTCAAGAATTTACTGGAGGAGCCGCTCAGGATGCTCTTGTAGACTACTTCAATCGGTCGCTTTTTTTTCATTAATCTTCAGATCCATTCACTGAACGATTCATTTATCTTACATTTGCAACTTTGTTGCAGGTGAAAGGTATTTTCAGTCGCCGTGATTGGGTCGACAAATTGTGTGCTTACCCATTTGGGGTTTGCCCGTTTGGGGTTTGCCCGTTTGGGGTTTGCCCGTTTGGGGTTTGCCCGTTTGGGGTTTGCCCATTTGGGGTTTACCCGTTTGGGGTTTGCCCGTTTGGGGTTTACCCATCATGGATTTATCCATTAAGGTTTTACACATTATGGGTTTTCACATTAGCGTACGTCTTCTTCCCGAATGGGGTTTATGGGCAATCGCCGCATGACACCCTCGTTGGGAAAGTATTGGATCCCAAAGGTCACCCTCTGTCGACTGTCGAGATTTATTTGGACAGCAATGATGTGGGGACAGTGACCGATGAAAATGGCGTATTTCGGATTTCGCCCTTCCCTCGGCTTCCCATCAACCTATATGGTCGCCACCTGGGATATGAACTGCATCGACTTTCGATCACACAGCCGCTTAAGCCTTCAGACACGGTCTTGATGATCCTGAAACCTTCATCCCTAACATTGGGCGAGGTTTTGGTTGAAGGGGATGCAGGACAATTTTCGTGGCAATTAGGTCAAACCACCGAACTGATGAGTACCGAGAATTTACGCCGACAGGGTGGAATTACGATGATGCAGGCCCTTGAAAGACTTCCCGGAATCACACAATTGCAGACCGGGATTGGACTCGCCAAACCCGTCATTCGGGGCATGTCCTTTAATCGGGTGGCCGTAACCGATGGAAACATTCGGCAAGAAGGACAACAATGGGGCATCGATCACGGGCTTGAAGTGGATCCTTTCCAGATTGAAGAAGTGCGCATTGTGAAGGGGCCTTCGAGCTTGCTTTATGGATCCGACGCTGTGGCAGGGGTTATTCAACTCGTTTCTAAGCCGATTGCTCCCTTAAACAAAATGGAAGGCAGCATGAGTATGATCGGTCGGAGTGTGAATGATCATTTTGGCGGACATCTGGCCCTTCAAGGTGTCTTAAGTCGCAACTGGAACTGGTCGATACGCGCTACGGCCCACAACTATTCCGATTATCGCCTTCCGGCCGACAGCTTCAGCTACAATCGGTTTCGCATTCCCCTCCCAGGCAGGCGTCTCGAAAATACAGCAGGACGTGAGGTGCATACGGCCTTGGGGCTTCAAAAAAGCTTCGGAAGTGGTAGAACCCAATTTACTTACAAGCGATTCGGACAGAAAATAGGTTTCTTTCCGGGCGCTTTGGGCCGTCCACTCGAGTACAAACTCGATCCAAACCCCAAACGCGGGGATGTACTAAGCCCGCAGCAAATTATCGTGCACCATCGATTGGGTTCGCATACCGAAATACAAAGTGCTCTAGGCGATTGGGAAGTCGATCTTGGGGCACAGTACAACGACCGCCGAGAATTGTCGAATCCGCATGCCCACGGACGGGGATACCTCGACAGCAACCAGCAGCTGAGCCACGGAATGTGGCTCGGAACGGCCTCCTGGAACATCCGATTTCAACCCCATCGACACGGAAAAAGCCGTTTGATGATGGGCAGCAGTGGTCAACTGCAACAGAACCGAATTGGGGGCTACGAATTCCTGATCCCAGCCTATTCAGCCGCTCAGTATGGGCTTTTCTTGATCCGAAACCTGCGTATTGGGCGGGGCTGGGAGGCGAGCACCGGCATGAGAACCGATATGTCGAGACAAAGAAGCCAGGCATACATCGATCGTTATCGTACGGACAGTGGATTTGTGGATCGACTGCGCGCACCGGAATTACAGAGGCAGTACATGAGCACCACAGCTTCGGTAGGAATTAATTGGTCTGATGTGCGAGGGAACGCCTTGAACATGCATTTTGGAAACAGCTTTCGCTTGCCCGGACTGCCTGAATTGGCCAGCAATGGTGTGCACCACGGAAGTTTTCGACATGAGCAGGGCGACAGCAGCCTGCGCCCCGAGCAGGGGTGGCAATTCGATGTGGGGGGTACATGGAACGCGGGTCGCTTGACTTGTAGGGGCTCAACCTATTTCAATTATTTCTCACGCTACATCTACCTTAGACCCACCGGATATTTTAGTTTTCTGCCTGAAGGGGGGCAAATTTTTAAGTATTCGCAAGGACGAGTCATCCATTCGGGCGCCGAGCTTCAGCTAGACTACCGAATGGGCCGTTCGAACACAATCACAGCGGTCGGGGAATATGTTTGGATGCAAAATGTGACAACGAGCGTACCCCTTCCTTGGAGCCCTCCCAGCAGCCTATGGCTCAGCTGGAATCGGGTCATGAACCGATCTCATTCGAAAATAGACCAATCGCGTCCATTATCCACTGGATTTTTCAATATCGACTGGATTTTGATGGCAGCGCAAAGACGAACCGATCGCAATGAGGAGCCAACACCTGGCTATCATCTTCTTCAGCTTCAGGCGGGCTGGCAGCGGCCACTAGGCAACGGCCGCTTGTGGGTTTTGCGGCTTCAAGCCCAGAATCTGCTCAACCGCCATTATTTAAACCACCTCAGCCGCTACCGACTCATTCAGTTGCCCGAACCCGGTCGAAACCTTCAACTGATCATCAGCCTTCAGTTTTAGCGATCATGAGGCCTTTGGGCGAAAGGAAAGACGGCAACAGTGACAAGAAACACAAGCCGACCGCTACTTCCCGTCCATCTGGAAGAACATAAACGACCATTTGTCGGCCTGCTCGTCGATGATCATGGAGGTTGGCTTGCCCGCCCCGTGCCCTGCTTTGGTTTCGATACGAATCAGGACCGGATTGGGGCCTGTGTGACCGGCTTGAAGGGCGGCCGCAAACTTGAAACTATGCGCGGGTACCACCCGGTCATCATGGTCGGCTGTCATGATCATGGTGGCAGGATAGGCGGTTCCCTTCTTCACATTGTGCACAGGTGAATAACCAAGTAGATACCGAAACATATCGGGGCCATCATCGGCTTTGCCGTAATCATAGGCCCAGCCTGCGCCGGCGGTGAACACGTGATAGCGCAACATATCGAGCACTCCTACAGCAGGAAAACAAACACGGAAAAGATCAGGACGTTGGGTCATGCAGGCCCCCACGAGCAACCCACCATTGGACCCCCCTGCGATGGCCAATTTCTTGCTGTTGGTATAGCCCTCCTTGATTAAAAATTCACCGGCGGCGATAAAGTCATCGAAAACATTTTGTTTGCGCATTTGGGTCCCCGCATCATGCCAAGCGTCACCGTATTCTCCCCCTCCGCGTAGGTTGGCCACCGCATAGATGCCCCCTTTTTCGAGCAAAATAATATTGGACGTACTAAAACTAGGTGTGAGACTAATGTTGAATCCCCCATATCCATAAAGCAGGGTTGGGTTTGTTCCGTCGCGCTTGAGCCCCTTTTTATGGGTGATGATCATAGGCACGCGCGTTCCATCCTTGGAGTTGTAGAACACTTGATGGCTTTCATAGAGCGATGGATCAAAATCCACTCCACTCTTTTTATACACCGAGCTCTTGCCTTCATTGATGGCATATTGGAAGATGGTAGGCGGGAAAATATAGGAGGTAAAGCTGTAGTAGAGGGTTTTATCGTTGCGGCGCCCATCGAAACCCGAGGCTGTACCGATACTGGGCAATTCAATCTCACGGATCTGGTTACCCTCCATATCGCATTGAATCACTTGGCTTACCGCATCGCGGAGGTATTGACAGAAGAAGAACCCCCCAGCTTGCGAAACAGTGAGGGGATATTTGGTTTCGGGTATGAGGGTCTCCCAGCTGTCGGTGGTTGGACTTTCAGCCCGGGCGCGCACCAAACGGCGGTTGGGTGCATCGAGATTGGTGAGAATATAAATCCACTCCCCCTCGCTGTGCACGACATCATGTTCATGCTTCATATCGTCGGCGATGACCACCAAGGCTTCCCCTTCGCGTCCGAGTCGCTGCACATACAATTCATTACCATAAGTGGCGTTGGCGGCCGTTACCACCAAAAACTGTTGGTCTTCTGTTACGAATCCACCAACGTAACGACGGGGCTGTTGATCTCCTCCAAACACCAGTTGATCCGATTTTTGGGGGCTTTCCAATTTATGGTAGTATAGTTTGTGTTGTTGCGTTTTTGCGGAAAGGGCAGAACCAGCGAGTGGCTTATCGTAGCTCGAATAATAGAAACCCTCGTTACCTTTCCAAGACAACCCACTGAATTTTACATCGAATAAGGTATCGCCCAACAATTTACGGCTTTCCACATCCATCACGAGTACTTTACGCCAATCGCTTCCTCCTTCGCTGATCTGATAGGCACACAGACTACCGTCTTCGGTAAAGTTAATACCGGCGAGTGAGGTCGTTCCGCTGGCAGAAAATTGGTTGGGATCGAGGAATACCTCGGGTTTTCCTCCTTCAACCTGGCGGTAAAGCACCGATTGATTTTGCAGGCCGTCATTTTTATAGAAATAGGTATAGGCTCCACGCACAAAGGGTGCCGAATATTTCTCGTAGTTCCAGAGCTTGGTTAGTCGCTCTTTGATGGCGTTGCGGTATGGGATCTGGGCGAGGTAGTTGTTGGTCACTTTATTTTGACGGTCTACCCAATCGGCGGTTTCGGCCGATAAATCATCCTCGAGCCATCGGTAGGGATCCTCCACCACCACACCATGTAGGGTGTCGCGTTGGTTGGACTTTCGGGTTTCGGGGTATCGAATGGTAGCGCCTACTGGCGATTTTTGTGCCATGCTCATCATCGGAAGAAGACAAAGGGCGAAAATGATCTTAATTTTCATAAACCTGTAGTTTTCATAATCCTGCAAATTTCAGCCAATATACGGAGCTGTTCCTGAGTTTAAAAGGCCCGACATTTCGGACTGCAAGCGGGAGGCCTCCTCCCCTGCCCGCATGGCGTAATCTTGCCCGGATGAGGCGAAGAGGATGGAACGAGAGGCATTCACCAGCATACATGGGCCCGTTGATGCAGCTGCCGCGGTATATACATCCGTTAGACTCCCTCCTTGTGCCCCAACACCGGGAATGAGGAAAAAGTGCTGGGGTATGGCCGTCCTCAGTTCAGACAGTTCAGCGGTACGATTGGCTCCAGCCACAAGCATCATTTGATCTGGGTTGCCCCATTCTGCAGCAGCCAGTGCCATGGAAAGGTACAGCGGGACGCCCTGCTCATCTGTGCGGTATTGAAAATCAGCGGCCCCGGGGTTGGATGTTAAGGCCAAAACAATCGCCCATTTATCGCGGTAGGACAGAAAAGGAGTAATGGCATCGCGTCCCATATACGCATTGAGGGTGATGGCATCAAAATTCATCACCTCAAAAAAAGCGCGTGCGTACTGCTCAGCGGTATTTCCTATATCGCCTCTTTTGGCATCTGCAATGGTGAAGATCCCTTCTGGGATGTATTGCAATGTTTCCTGTAATATGGCCCAACCCTGCGGGCCCATTGCCTCATAAAATGCAATATTGATTTTATAGGCCACCGCATAGGCCTGTGTCGCTTCAATGATATCCCGGTTAAATCGCAGCACATCTCGTTCGTTGGCCTGCATGCCTACGGGCAAACGACGCGGATCGGTATCCAGCCCCACACACAGAAAACTTTGCTTTTCTTGAATTCTATGTGATAAATGCGCGTGGTTCATTGGGTATAGGTTGGTTGTGGGTAGGGTACTCGTGTTGTATTGGCGGAGTAATGATGTTGTAATGGCGGGGTTCTGGTGTTGTATTGGCGGGGTTCTGGTGTTGTATTGGCAGGGTTCTGGTATTGTATTGCCAGGGTTCTGGTGTTGTATTGGCAAGGTACTGATGTTGTAATAGCGGAGTAATGATGTTGTAATGGCGGGGTAGCAGTGGGGTATCGAGGGAAGTCAGCGGGTTTGAAGGTCTTCGCTCATGAGGTCAGAAGTACTGGCTTGATGCACGGCAATGGCTCTGGCTAATGAAGAGGATAGCACTTGAAAATAAGGCCGATAGGGCGAATTTTGCCATTCCAACGGATCCGCCACAGCCAAATCATCATCCGATGGATGGGCCGACATTTCGTTTTCAGGGTTTGTAAGATTTTTAAGATTTTCTGGCTTATTAGGACCACTGCCTTCACGCGCCAACAGGGGAAACTGTGCGAGGAGTGGGGCCTCAAATTCTTTAGCCAAAACCGAACCCCCTCCTTGTCCGAACAAATAATAACGCTCCTCCGAACGATGAACCGGCGAAAACCAACTCATGTTCTCCACAAAACCCAGTAGTTTGATGCGCATCGATTCCATCTGGCACATAGCCGCCGCTTTTCGAGCATCAGCGAGGGCAAGCTCATGCGGTGTAGTGACCAAAACAGCATATGAATCGGGCAGCAGTTGAGCCAGTGTGAGGTGGACATCGCCTGTGCCTGGCGGCATATCGATGACCAGATAATCGACTGTGCCCCAATCGGTATCGGTTACCAACTGCTTGAGTGCGTTGCCGGCCATGGGACCGCGCCACACCAAAGGCTGACTGGGGTCTACCAACATGCCGAGCGATAAAACCGCAACACCACCGCAGTCGATGGGCCTCATTTTTTCATGCACAATTTCTGGCCTTTGGTTCAACATCCGCCAGATTATGGGTTGACTTGGTCCGTGTACATCCGCATCGAGCAAGGCAACCCGTGCGCCCAAATCGGAGAGCGACCGGGCCAAACCCGCCGCCACCGTACTTTTTCCTACACCTCCTTTACCCGAAAGCACCAAAATAACGGAACCCAAACCTTCGGGGCGTGGCTGTTGGTCTTTACGCTCCCATTTACGCACGTCCATTTTGATGTCAACCCGGACGCCCGGAAAAGCTCGATTTAAGGCAACGCGACAATCATATTCCAGCTGATCGCGCAGCGGACAAGCGGGCGTAGTGAGCAAAAGAGTGAATGAGATTCGATTGGAATCGACTGCGACCTCTTCCACCATATTTAAGTACACCAAGTCCTTTTTGAGGTCGGGATCGACTACAGTCGACAGCGCTTGAAGAATCTGTTCGGCTGTGGGGTTGGCACTGCTCATCAGGCAAAATTAAGGGTTTTAAAAGTGAAGAATGCCTGCTATTTTTACTACATGTCGGAAGAGGCCCTATCGGTGAGTCAATTCAACCAGTTGGTGAAATCCCTGCTCGAAAACGCACCATTTTTGCGACAAGTTCGGTTGCATGGCGAAATTGCCCAGATCAGCAGACAGTCGTCGGGCCACCTCTACTTTACCCTCCGGGATGCGGACTCTCAGTTGCCTTGCGTGATGTGGCGTGCCCAGGCAGATCGGCTGAATTTCGCTCCCAATACGGGCATGCGCGTTGTACTCCATGGCGGCATTGGCGTGTATGTGCCTCGGGGATCGTATCAATTTACCGTTACGGGTATGGAGGAGGAAGGCGTTGGCGACCTCTATCGTGAGTTTATTCGTCGAAAAAATCGTTTGGAAGCGGAAGGGCTTTTTGATGCATCCCTAAAAAAGCCAATTCCTCGTTTCCCCGACTGGGTGGGCGTGGTGACCTCAGCAGAAGGCGCAGTCATCCACGATATACGCAAGACCATAGCCCGACGTTTCCCGGCTACCCAGATTCGGTTGGCTCCGAGTCGGGTTCAGGGCGCTGAGGCACTGACTGAGCTGATTGCTGCCTTGGAATCTTTAGACCGTGATCCGCTGGTTCAGGTCATCATTCTGGCCCGCGGAGGGGGAAGTTTAGAAGATCTATGGAATTTCAATGAAGAATCTTTGGTGCGCTGCATTGCAGGCCTGAACACCCCTGTGGTTTCAGCCATTGGTCATGAACGCGACTTCACTTTGTGCGATTTTGTGGCCGATTTGCGGGCACCAACACCGACTGCTGCCGCTGAGCTGGTTAGTCCTGATCAATTTGAAATTCGTCAATGGCTCGATGAGCAAATGCTCTTGGCTGAGCAAAAAACCAAGTTTAGAATACGGCGAGAAAAACAAATCCTGTCCGAATGGGACAGTCGCCTGCGTGATCTCATGCGTGGACGCATCAAATTGGCTGCTTCTGAACTTCAGGCACTGCAAATGCAAGCCAACGCCCTTCATCCTCAATCGATTTTGGACCGGGGCTTCAGCATCACCATCCATCGGGCTAAGCGACTGCGTAGGTTATCTGATGTTAGCCCAGGAGATGAACTACAGACCATACTGGCCGATGGTTCGATCGATTCACGTACAGAACGCGTGCATCCAAAAAAATAAGCCCGTGGTTTACATTCGGGAGGAAGCCACCAAGTCGAGGTTGGTGTAGCCAATGCCGAATACTTCGCTCAGGTATTTGTTTGTGAGTTGACCATGATAGCAGTAAACCCCTGCCCTCAGCCCCCTGTCGAGCCAGAGGTGCGTTTCGAGTCCACCATGCTCGCCAGAATCGAGCAAAACACCACTCATAATACTACTGAGCGCCTCCGAAGCCGTATTGGATACCCGTGAGGGAATATTGGGCACACAATAGTGGGTGACGCCATATTTTCGAAAGACAGGATGGGTGTGGTTGGTTATTTCTGAAGTCTCAAAGCAACCTCCCTGATCGATGCTTACATCAATAATGACCGACCCAGGCCTCATCGATTGTACCATTTCTTCGGACACCAACAAGGGCGTTCTACCGAGGGGGGCATGAATAGCACCCACAGCCACATCGGCTAATTTGAGTTCCATAGCGAGTGTTGTGGGCTCAACCAAGGAGGTATAGACACGCTGCCCCAGGTTATTCTGCAATCGACGCAGCCTACTCACACTGTGGTCGAACAGCCGCACTTCGCTGCCCAACCCCAATGCCGTTCGGGCTGCATACTCGCCCACTGTTCCGGCGCCCAAAATGACTACACGGCTGGGGGGAATGCCCGTAATTCCGCCTAAAAGCTTGCCTACACCCTCGCTGCTGTGGCTTAAATACTCAGCTGCAATCAGGATGCAGCAGCTGCCGGCAATCTCGCTCATACTCCGCACAACGGGTAGCGCATCGGAACGATCCCTGAGGTATTCATAGGCTACACCGACAATTCTCTTCTTGAGCAATTCCTTCAGATAATCCTCCTGCATCGTGGGCAGATGCAATGCCCCAAATAAAAATTGCCCGCCTGTTAGATACTGCAGTTCTTTTGGGGGCACCGGACCTACTTTAAGGATCACAGGCGCTTTGTATACCTCCGCACAATTGGACGTGATCTGGGCACCGGCCTCAGAATAGGCATGATCCGTGTAGTAGCTCGCTGCGCCAGCGCCTGTTTCCACCAAAATGGTATGGCCATTATTGACCAACCTCCGAACAGCATGTGGACTCAAGGCAACTCTATTTTCTTGAAAACCACGCTCACACGGAACGCCTATGGTCAGCGCCGCATGTGATTTACCTACCATGAGTGGCTGTTCGAGGGCGCTGACCCCAGTAGAGGTGGATGATAAACGTTCATGCATTAACGACATAACTCAATTTTAAGTTTCGATTTTCACCTTCTAAAATAACCCATTCCAATCGCAAATAATTCAAAGGCACATACTCAATGAACAACCTTGGCCACTCAATCAAACAAAGTTGATGTCCATCCAATACAGAATCGATTCCCAGAGATTCGATTTGACTTTCATTTTCCAGTCGATAACCATCGATATGAAAGACAGAATGGCCTTTCTTGGTCTGATACTCCTGAACAATACCAAAAGTAGGTGAATTCACTGAATCCTGGATGTCGAGAGCGGCACAAACAGCGCGGACAAATGTTGTCTTGCCTGCACCCATGGGCCCTTCAAGCATCCATAAATTGATTCCTCGCGACCATTGCAATACCTCATTCGCCACTTGATCGACCTCCTCAAGTGCGTAGATGCGCTCCCATCCATCAGGCACTTGACTTCGGCCATGAATTGAATTTTTCATTTGGAATGAACACTTCAAACAAAACATCCCACGCGAGGTGGGATGCATATGAGCTTTACATAGATAAAATCAAAAAAAGCAATCAACCTTCATTGGATTCAGAATCGTCTGCCGTCGGTTCCACCTTCTTCTTCGAAGCAGGTTTCTTTTCAGCCTTCGACAAGGAACGCTTTTCGTCTTCCAAAATCTGATCGCGTAACCCGGCTAATACTCCGGATCCACTAAGAGAACCTTTGTCTTCCTGAGCCGCAACTGCTGCCTTGGCTTGATATTGAGCGACTTCATTGTCTTCGGATGCCTTTCTGGCTTCCTTTATGTCTTTCCAAGTATCCGAGTGCGATAAAACAATTCTTCGGGTCTCACGGTTAAACTCGGTCACCTTGAAATCGGCGTCCATGTCGACTGAGAGTGGCCTGCCCTGTTCGGTAGCCAGTCCTTTTTTGTAAACAACCCCATCAACACCATAAGACAGCGCCACTACAGCCAATTTATCATCGATTTGGGTGATATGGCCCCTGTGCACAGTTCCCACGGCAAACACATACTCCAGGGTATCCCATGGATTATCGGTCAGCTGCTTATGTCCCAAGCTCAGGCGACGAGAAGCCGTATCGATGTCCAAGACCACGACTTCCATCACCTCATCACGCTTGGTAAATTCGGCTGGGTGGTTGATTTTCTTCGTCCAACTCAAATCGTTGATGTGTACCAATCCGTCTACACCCTCTCCTATTTCGACGAACAAACCAAAATTGGTGAGGTTGCGCACCTTACCCATATGCTTGCTTCCAATCGGGAAACGGGTGGTGATGTCCTGCCAAGGATCGGGGGTGAGTTGCTTGATGCCTAAAGACATCTTGCGCTCTTCGCGGTCGATGCTGAGTACAACCGCTTTCACCGTTTCTCCCGTCTTCATGAAATCTGATGGATTACGCAGGTGCTGACTCCAGCTCATTTCTGATACGTGAATCAGACCCTCAACACCTGGAGCCAATTCGAGGAAGGCGCCATAATCAGCGACCGTAGCCACTTTACCCTCTACAATACTTCCTGCAATGACATCATCGCTCAACGATTGCCACGGATGCGGAGTCAGCTGTTTCATGCCCAAACTGATGCGCTTGCGTTCGTTGTCGAACTCAAGCACAACCACTTGAATTTTCTGATCGAGTGCGAGCGCCTCTGATGGATGCGAAACACGACCCCAACTGATATCGGTAATGTGCAGCAAGCCGTCTACCCCACCGAGATCTACGAATACACCGAAGTCGGTCATGTTCTTAACTGTTCCTTCCAGTACCTGACCTTGAACCATTTGGCTCATGATTTCTACCTTCTGGGCCTCAATGTCGCTCTCAATCAAAATCTTATGCGAAACTACCGCATTACGGAGAATCGGATTAATCTTAACCACTTTAAACTCCATAGTTTTACCCACGTATTGATCGTAGTCGCGCACAGGTTTCACATCAATCTGTGAACCGGGCAAGAAGGTTTCTATGCCATTGACATCCACCACCAAACCGCCTTTTGTGCGTGCCTTCACCTTACCCTCGATCACCAATTCTTCCTCATGCGCTTTCACGATGGTCGTCCAAGCGGTCATCATGCGTGCCGCTTTGCGCGACAACTGCAATTGACCGTTTTGATCTTCTTGGCTCACCACCAAAACATCCACGGTCATTCCGGGTTTGATCTCGCCCAAATCACGGAATTCCGATAAGGCAACCAACCCATCCGACTTGAAACCGACGTTCAATACGACGTCGCGGTCTGTTACAGCAACAACGGTTGCATGAACCACCTCGTTGGCATTGAGCGTGCTCAGCGTACCTGAGTACATATCTTCCATCTTACGACGTTCCTCAGTCGGGTAGTGGTGGCTTTTCCCGGAATAGGCCTCCCAGTCGAAGTCATCTTGAAGGGGTGCTATAACCGGGGCAGATTTCTTAGCCGTCTTAGGCTCCACAACAGGAGCGGAAACTGGAGCGGAAACTGGCGCTTCTACTTTCGGCTGAACCGCTATGGGTTCCTCCAGTTCTGTTTCAACTGGAGCGGGCTCTTCTGCTTCAACTGAAGCGGGCTCTTCCTGAATGTCTTCAGGCTCATGGTGCGCTGCTTCAGCCTCCTCCACCACGGGTGTTGCTTCCTCAACAGCAGCTGCAGGCTCATGGTCCATTGCTTCAGCCTCCTCTACCACGGGTGTTGCTTCCTCAACAGCAGCTGCAGGCTCATGGTCCATTGCTTCAGCCTCCTCTACCACGGGTGTTGCTTCCTCAACAGCAGCTGCAGGCTCTTCTGATGCGGCAACTTCCTCTGTTTCGGGATGGATTTCGGCTGAGGTTGACTCAAGGCCGGATTCGACTGTTGGACGGTTTTCGTCGGTGTTGTCGTTGATGGGGTTGATTTCGGGATTGTTTTCTGTCATTAATTAAATTCCTTCCTGCCTGGGTTTAAGGCGGGGCGAAGGTACGAAAAAATAATGAATAAAGAAAATCGCGGAGATTCTGGGCATCAATGCAGAGATTCTGGGCATCATTTTGATGGCAGAACAGATAAATCGTTCGATCTACGGGCCACCAATACAGCTACCATAGCATCACCACTCACATTGACCACCGTTCTGGCCATATCCAAGATGCGATCGACCGCCATAATGAGGGCAATACCTGCGGGATCGAGACCGACCGATTCCAGAACCACCACCAGCATGACCATGCCAGCGCCCGGAACCCCAGCGGAGCCGATTGAGGCCAATGTAGCCGTGAGCACAATCGTCAACTGATCGCCCCAGTCGAGGGGAATACCAAATGCTTGGGCGATAAAAACGGTTGCCACAGCTTGATAAAGGCTGGTACCGTCCATATTGATGGTTGCACCCAAAGGCAAAACGAAACCGGCCACCTCGCCCGACACCCCCAGATTTTGCTCGACCCGCTCTAGGGTAACTGGCAGCGTTGCATTGCTCGAACTCGTCGAAAATGCCAATAATTGAGCGGGTACCATCCCCCTAAAAAAGTCAGCGGTCGGATACCGAGCGCCGAGCCAGAGAAAAATAGGATAAACCACAAACAACACCACCGCGAGTCCGGCAACCACAGTCAGCGCGTAAGCACCCAGCGCCTTGAGCAATTCGAGGGCAGCACGAGGGTCGTCTCCTGCAAAGTCGGCCACCAGCGACGCCAATAAAGCGAATACGCCCAATGGGGCACCTTTCATAATCACTTCCACCAATTTGAGGATGATCTCATTGACCGACTCGAAGAAGTCGCGTACAACAACCGTTTTTTGTCGGGGCAGAAGAATAATACCTATGCCAAAAAACAGGGCAAAAAACACGACCTGCAACATTTGGGTGTTGTCGGTGAGCGCATCGAAAATATTGGAGGGTACGGTGTCGACCAGGGGCTGAAGCGGACTCTGCTCGGTTACCTGCTTGGCCGTTTCGGCCTTGCTTGCGGCCTGACTAGAAAACCGTTCCTTCAGTGCATCGCGTTGCTCTGGGGTAATGTACTGACCCGGTTGCGCCCAATTCACCACCAATAAACCAATGCTGATGGCCAGAACAGTAGTGGACATATACAGGGCTATGGTCCGTCCTCCAAGCCGCGACAACTTGCCCACATCCGACAGGCCCGAAACCCCCACCACCAGAGAGGCCAGCACCAATGGAGCGGCAATGAGCTTCAACAAATTCACGAAAAGCGTTCCAAAAGGCTTCACCCAATCGACCACCCAATCATTCCAACCGATTGCACTCGATCCAATCCCGAACAACACCCCCAGCAACAAACCGGTTAGGATCTGAAGATGCATGGGAAAGCCTCGGGACTTTTGATGCTCCACTGGAGATTTGCTTTCTATTGGGGTTGACATGTCTGGAGTATGGGTTGATGATTCAAATTCTTGCAGTGCGCGCACGCAGCGCGTGATCGGCCAAAACAAGGGCGGTCATGGCTTCAACGATGGGCAAGGCACGCGGAACGACACAGGGGTCGTGGCGTCCGCCGATCGCCAATTCGATGGGATTGCCCTGTCGGTCAATTGTATTCTGCTTCCTTGGAATGGAAGAAACGGGTTTGAATGCCACATCCATAATGAGGTCGGTCCCATTGCTTATGCCTCCTTGGATGCCCCCTGAGTGGTTCGTGACCGATATGACTTTCCCGTCGATCATGGAATAGGTGTCATTATATTCAGATCCCTTACCCCTCGCGGCTTCGAAACCAGCACCAAACGAAACTCCCTTGACCGCATTGATCGACAGTATGGCCTTACCCAAATCGGCTTCCAGGCGGTCAAAAACCGGGTCGCCCCAACCCGCAGGCACACCCTGAACGACACAACGAATGATACCCCCGAGTGAATCAGCTTCTTCTTTTACCTCGGCAATGTGGTCGGCCATTCGTTGGGCGGTAGCCGGATGCGGGCAACCGACCACCGAATCGGCTGCCGTTCGCATGTCAAGATCCTGATACGGCACATCCAGCGTAATCGCACCGATTCTTGAAACAAAGGCATGAATTTGAACCGTTAATGTGCGTAGAAAAAGCTGTGCCACGGCTCCGGCGGCCACACGCGCGGCCGTTTCACGGGCAGAACTGCGCCCTCCTCCTCGATGATCGCGAATTCCGTATCGCGCCTCATAGGTATAATCGGCATGAGAAGGTCGGTATACGTCGCGCAGATGCTCATAATCGACCGGTCGCTGGTTGGTATTATTAATCAACAAAGAAATCGGGGTACCCAGACTCACCCCTTCGAAGACACCTGAAAGTACCGCACATTCGTCTAATTCTTGGCGTGGACTGGCCAAATCGCTTTGTCCAGGTCTCCTTCTGGCCAATTGCTGGGCAATGAAAACCGGATCTATGGTCAGACCGGCTGGGCAACCATCAATGACAGCACCGATGGCTGGGCCGTGCGATTCGCCCCAGGTGGTTACCCGAAATAAACTTCCTATCGAATTACCGGACATTGAGGCCGTGCCTTGGTGCTGTGTCGACTCAAAACGACAAATATAAGGTTTAAGGCTGCCAACGCATCCCCAGTCGTTCCAATGCATGCCAGTAGCCGGGGTACGATTTGCCCACCACTTCGGGGCGATCCGGGCGGACCCCATATCCGTGGCTTGCGAGCAGGCTAAACGCCATGGCCATTCGGTGGTCGCCCTGCGTATGTAAATCGTAAACCTGACCTTGAGTGCTCGCTTGGGGGATGCCCTGCATCAACCTATAGGATCCTGGTTCTCTTTCATCAATCCGGGCACCTAACGAACGTAAACCATGCATCAAACCACCTAAGCGGTCGCTTTCCTTCTCACGAAGGGTTTCGAGTTCCGTGAACCGGGCCGCTCGGCCTTTTAAGGCACATAAAACCATGGCCGTTGGTATGAGATCGGGGGAATCTAGCCCGCTGAAATGGAGGGTTGAATGCCCCTCGCCTGGCTTGAAGGTTGATGAACCAGGGTCGGCATACTTGAGCCATTCCGCAGACATCGGATTTTTCGTTTGATCGGTCGATGCACAAGACATCATATTTTTCGTTTGATCGGTTGATGCATAAGGCATCTTCATCGGACAATTGCTCAGTAAAAGTCCGCCATCCCTTTCTATAGCGTGAACACCGAGATCCGCGAAAGCGTCGACACAGATGGCATCGGCTTGCACGCTGCCGCGTTTTAAATTCGGCACAAACAACTCCGATTGAGGCATGAGGGCCGTCCATGCGAGCCAGTAGGCCGCCGACGACCAATCGGGTTCGACCTCCACCCTTGCGGGCGGATGGTATGTACACTGAGGAATATTGATGTTATTTTCATGGATGAATTCTATCGGAACGCCCCATTCGCGCATCAGATCGCGTGTAAGCCGGAGATAGGGTCGAGAAACGGCACGGGCGATCATCCTTAAGCGCAGGCCGCCCTCGATGCAGGGCGCCAGCATCATCAAAGCCGATACAAATTGTGAGCTCATGCCGGCATCGATGGGTAAAGCATCGAGGCCGTCGGGCATCCTCAATGCTGTGCCCCCTTCAATCTTTAGGGGGAGGCATCCCGCACGTCCCAGGTATTGAATTTGAGCACCTAAAAGGCGAAGGGCGTCGACGAGCGGACCAATCGGGCGCTCGTGGGCGCGTTCGGTGCCGGTCATGTGGTGCGTACCTGGGGTGAGGCAAAGCAACGGCAACACAAACCGCATGACGGTACCCGCATCCCCAACACCAACTTCCCCATCGGAATGGGGCAACTTAAGAGCGGCCAATACGCTTTGCATGCGCAGGGTGTCGCCGGCGGTCGATAATCCCCGAATACTGGCCAGCGGATCGCCCGCCAGGTAATTCATCAGAAGCAAGCGGTTGCTGATGCTTTTTGAACCCGGCACCTCCACCTCGCCTTTGAATTGGGGTACCCGGCCAACAGGCAAACTCAGCTCAGCCATGTGTTGAGATCAAACTTTCTCAGCAGAATGCCGACTTCTTTTGGACTGAGGTACTGATCGGTGAGGCAATTTCCTGGATAGGTAGGCAGACTGAATCCGATTTTACCCGCCTTATTCTTTTTATCGGCGGCCATCCAGGGCAACCAATCGGCTGTCTTGGGCCAATTTCTGGGTGTCACGAAGCGCGGAATGTCCAACATCCACACCAATGCACCCTCCTCGGTCACCAATCCGGCCTGCACAGCCAGCCAGCCTTCCGCCATGAGCCCGGCCCAAACGGCTTGACCATGCGGTATGGTTTGACCTTGAGCGAGGTACCAGGCCTCCAGGGCATGCGCCACCGTATGGCCGGTGTTCAAAATCTTGCGGTGGCTTTTTTCGTGCGGATCGACACCTGCCCAGTACATTTTAACCTCTGCTGCACGCCGAACCCACCCGAGCCCCGGCATCGTATTGGGGGGTAGCTTTTCCAGATAATCGATGAGCCCAACGTCCTCGATGAGTCCGTGCTTGAACATCTCCGCCTTGCCATTAAGCACCTCCTCCGCCGGTAGGTTCTTGAGCATCGCTGAATCAAGCAGCACCGCCTCCGGAAGGTAATACGTCCCGATTTGGTTTTTCCACGGGCCCATGTTGACGGCGGTTTTTCCACACAGCGCTGCGTCGATTTGCGCCAATAATGTGGTGGGGATGTGCACCAATGGAATGCCTCGCATGTAGTTGGAGGCCACAAATCCACCCAAATCGCATACCATCCCGCCGCCAACATTGATCCATCCTGTTTTGCGACTCGCTTCTGCCGTGCGCAGTGCCTGCCACAGTCGTTCGGCCTGCTGTAGGTTTTTATTTTCCTCGCCGGCTGGCACTTCCAAGCACAAGGCGTCGACGGCTTCCGCCAGCGGCTGAGCCAGGTATCGGGTATTGCTGTCGCAAAAAACGACCAATTGCTCCAGCTCCTCCTTATTGCGCCATTTAATGATCCATTCTACCGTGTTTTTCGGCTGAATCAGCGGGTGAAGCGTATAGTATCGGGCAACCATTTCCTTAATCGAGGGTTTCGAGGGTTTCGAGGGGTTCGAGGGGTTTGAAGCGATTTTGACCGAATTCTTATTCGAGAAGTTCGGTTGCGCGGGCATGCCGAAAACGTTCAGCCTGTCGATCGATGCTTTCCTGGTGGATAAGAAACAACATTTGCTGCACAAAATCGGGGTTCAGTTGGGTTGCCCACGCTTGTCGGGTTTTCAAAATTTCCGTCCACCTATCGTGTTGCAAAATGGTGATGTCGAATTCTTCCTTAACCGATCCAATATCATCCACCAGCATCATTCGCTTTTGAAGCAGCGAAATGATTTGGGCATCAACCCCGTCGATCTGCGCACGAAGTTGCTCGAGCCGCGCATTCACCACCCCATCGGTGCTTTGGAGATTACGGTGTACCAGGCGCGCAAGCATATCCAACAGTGCCTGAGGGGTGAGTTGCTGTTTGGCGTCGGAAAGAGCCGAATCCGGGCTTACGTGCGACTCCACCATCAACCCGTCGAACTCCAAATCAAGTGCCATTTGCGCCACTTCCGGCACGAGTAGGCGATCGCCCGAGATGTGGCTGGGATCACATAGGATGAGCATATTGGGATATCGGCGCCTCAGCTCAATGGGGATTTCCCAAGAGGGATGGTTGCGGTACAAGGTACGGCCATAACCCGTGAACCCCCGGTGCACTGCGCCAAGTTGTTCAATTCCGGCTTTAGACAGCCGCTCGATGGCTCCCGACCACAGTTCAATATCTGGACTCACCGGATTTTTGACCAGAACGGCTATTGCGCTGCCTTCCAGTGCGGTAGCGATTTCCTGGACCATAAATGGATTCACTGTGGTACGCGCCCCGATCCATACATGACGAATTCCGGCCTCCAAGACCTGTTCTACATGCTCAGCCGAGCCCACTTCAACCATCAATGGAACACCAAACTGCTGGGCTATTTCGTGTGTCCACCCGAGCGCGGATGCCCCTAAGCCCTCAAAATGCCCAGGCTTGGTACGTGGTTTCCAAATGCCCGCGCGAATCAAATCAGGCTGCGCAGGCAAGATTCCTTGTATGCTTTCTGAAAATTGTTGCGGCGATTCGGCACTACACGGACCCGCGATGAGCATTTGTCGGTTGTGCTTGTTCCAGGCTGACTTATGAATCATATTTTGGCTCAGGGTGATTTGGACTCGGGGCGATTTGGACTCGGGTCGAAGCGTTTATGGGTTAGTGTGTTTATGGGTTAGTGTGTTCATGGGTTAGCGTAAGACAAAGCTACTGATTGCCTTTTAATGGACCGAAATTATAAAACAAAAAAAAGAGAATAAAGTTGTGCCTTATTTTTGTCGGGTGCGCCCCGAGGAATTCCGTCAATTAGAAATCGTTTTACCCGAGAGTCCGGGCGTTTACCGGTATTACGATCGATCGGAACTGCTGCTCTATGTGGGCAAGGCGAAAAATCTGCGCAAGCGTGTTTCCAGCTATTTCCGTCCGGATCTTCAACGCGAAGGGCGTCTGAGGATGATGATCGACCGCATCGCCCGCATCGATTTCACCCTCACGGAAACGGAGATGGACGCGCTTCTGTTGGAGAACTCACTGATCAAAACCTACCAACCGCGCTACAACATTCGACTTAAGGATGATAAGTCGTATCCCTACCTGGTGATTCGCAACGAGCATTTCCCCCGGATTTTCCCGACCCGCCGCCTCCTGCGCGACGGCAGTACGTACCTGGGTCCATTTCCCTCGGTTTTGGCTATGCGCACCATGCTCGAATTGGTGCGCCGCATCTACCCACTTCGAACATGCAGCCTCCCGCTCACGCCCCTTTCTATTGCCCGAGGCAAGTTCCGCGCCTGCCTCGAATACCAAATTGGCAATTGCCTCGCCCCATGCGAAGGCCGACAATCGGAGGAGTCCTACCTGGAACAGATCGATGCCATTCGTCTTATTTTAAAGGGTCAGTATCAAAAAGCCGCAGCTTTATTGCGCGATGAAATGAAGCAGCATGCCGCCGACCTTCGGTTCGAGCAAGCTGCACGCGTGAAGAAGAAAATGGAGTTGCTCGAGCAGTATCAGGCCAAATCGTCCGTGGTGCATCACGACATCACCGAGACCGATGTGTTCAGTGTGGCGATGAAAGACGATACGGCCGTCGTTAATTTTCTACACATGCAACAAGGGCGCATTGTGATCAGCCATAACCTCGAAATCGCGCGCCGCCTCGATGAGGATGAAGCGACCCTGTTGTTGTACGGCATCGTAGAACTCCGCAACCGCTACTCCAGTGAAAGCAAACGTCTGCTGTTGAATCGCGCGGTAGAGGGTCTACCGGCTGATCTTGATATCCAGGTGCCGAGGCAAGGCGAGAAAAAGAAGATCGTTGAGCTCAGCTGGAAAAATGCCATGTATTTCCTCAGTGATTTGATTCGGC
>VGGT01000001.1 GCA_016868485.1 Bacteroidota bacterium | reverse complement strand
ATGCAGGAATTGGTGGTTCGCGATATGTCGGGTCGTGAGGTTTTGCGTAGCTTACCTGTTGCGGGCACGACAGAGCTTGATCTGTCTGCACAGCGCGATGGAGTCTACATGCTTGAGGTTCGCCTCAGCGACCGCACAGAGCAAATCCGCCTGGTGCTTCGTCGCTGATGAATGGTTTGGAAGACAGTATTCGTCTTCTCCAAACATTAGCGTAGATTGTTTGTTGAATAATCGTCCTGCCTTCAATGGTGGGACGATTTTTTTTATGCGCTTGATTTGTTGCGAATAGTGGTTAATCTTGCACATATTTTAGTTCGGTACATGAAGTTGACTATAGGCATTTTAAAGGAGCAGGCAGCGGAGCGACGCGTTGCGGTTGTTCCTGAAGTGGTTGCGGAATGGGTTGCGTCTGGTGCGGAGGTGTTTTTCGAGCCTGATTGCGGTTTAGGGGCAGGTTATTCCCAATTGGCCTATGAACAGGCCGGTGCACAGATGAGATCGCGTTCAGACATCTTTGCTCTTTCGCAGGTAATGTGCAGCGTACAGCCTATTGATGAAGCTGATTGCCCCTTATTGCGTCCTGATCAGGTGTTAATTGGAATGTATCAGCCATTATCTCGCCCTTCGTTTATCGACGACTTGGCGAAAACCGGTGTGCATATTTTATCGCTCGATGCCATTCCCAGGATTACCCGTGCGCAAGCCATGGACGTGCTTTCTAGTCAATCATCGATCGCAGGCTACCAGGCTGTACTGAGGGCCGCAGCCCTATTGCCGCGTGTTTTCCCCATGATGATGACGGCAGCGGGTACATTAGCACCAGCCCGCGTTCTGGTGGTCGGTGCTGGGGTTGCTGGTCTGCAAGCCATTGCTACGGCCAAGAGGCTGGGCGCTGTAGTCTCTGCATTCGATACGCGCATCTCTGTAAAAGAACAGGTGGAAAGTTTGGGCGCTTCTTTTGTGGATGTGGAAGGAGCAAAGGAAGATCGGTCTGCTGGTGGATATGCGGTAGAGCAGGATGCCGATTATCAAAGGCGCCAGCAAGCGGCCTTGGCTGATCGCGTTCGCCATTCAGACGTCGTAA
The DNA here is from genome assembly GCA_016868485.1 of Bacteroidota bacterium. Lineage (GTDB taxonomy): Bacteria > Bacteroidota > Bacteroidia > UBA7662 > UBA7662 > F1-60-MAGs140. Next base: position 50,537 of record VGGT01000001.1, on the reverse strand, counting down.
TAACCACTGCGCTCATACCCGGCAAACCAGCCCCAAGGCTTATCAATCAGGCTATGATCGAGTCTATGCGTCCGGGTAGTGTTGTTGTAGACATGGCCAGCACGTCTGGTGGTAACTGTGAATTAACAGTGGATGAATCGGTTGTTGTTCATGCCGGTATATCCATTATCGGCAGCAGCTTGTTGGCTGCGGAGAAGGCCCAGGACGCCAGCCGGGTGTTTTCCCGTAATGTGCAGCGACTGATGAACCTCTGTATGGGTTCCGATGGGTTCATTCTGAATCGGGATGATGAGATTATAGCAGGTTGCCTGCTCACATACAATGGTTCAGTGGTTTGGCCAGGTTATCGTTAAATTCAGCGCATGGATACGTTTTTTGATTTGTTTGCCCAGAATAAGGAAATTCTCTACATCCTCATTCTCTCAGTTTTTCTGGGCATAGAGGTGATCGGTAAGGTGCCACAGGTGCTTCATACGCCTCTGATGTCTGGCTCCAATGCCTTGTCGGGAGTGGTGATCTTGGGATGTTTATTGCTTTTGGGCGACACGAACCCGGATGAAACCTTGGTTTTGATTTTGGGTTGGGTGGCCTTGGTATTAGCGACCATAAACGTGGTTGGCGGATTTTCGGTTACCAACCGTATGCTTGAGATGTTTAAGGCGAAGAAGAAAGACAATGGATAGTTTCGCAAGATTGGCTTCTTTTTTGGTGGAAACCGGTTATATGATATCCGTTGTCTTCTTCATTTTAGGTATGAAGTGGATGAGTCACCCCGCATCTGCCCGCAAGGGGAATTTCACCGCGGCTGCTGGAATGCTCCTTGCCGTGTTGGCCACTTTGTTGTTGGTGGTAATGAATCAGGAAGGGAATGGCAATGGGTTCAATTTCAAAGGTAATTTTATCTGGATCGGCACGGGTTTATTGCTGGGCTCAGTTGTCGGTCTACGGCTGTCGTCGCGTGTGAAAATGACCGATATGCCGCAAATGGTATCGCTGCTCAATGGATTTGGTGGTGCAGCCGCCATGCTGGTTGTTGTGGCCGAGGTGCTGGGTCGGGCGTTTAACCAGGTAGACAGTGGTGCCGTGTTCTACTATGTTCTCCTCATGGTGAATTTAATTGCAGGGGCCATCTCATTCTCCGGGAGTATTATGGCTATGGGTAAACTGCAAGGCTTTGTGGCTGGGGGTTCCGTGCGCTGGCCTTTGCAGCGGCTCACCAACAACGGGCTTCTGGTCCTGATGTTCACGGGCATGCTGTTGTTTTTTCAGGCAGGCGATGCGCAGCTTGCAGTTATTTTGAGTCTTTGCGCGGCTGCATTGTTGTTTGGCGTTCTGTTTGTGTTGCCGATTGGAGGTGCAGATATGCCCGTGGTTATCTCTTTGCTCAATTCGATTACAGGTCTTACTTCTGCATTGACTGGTTTAATGTTTGACAACCAGACTATGGTGATGGGAGGTGTTTTGGTGGGTGCCAGTGGACTGCTTCTCACCATCCTGATGTGCCGGGCTATGAATCGTTCGCTCGGAGCGGTGTTGTTAGGGTCATTTCAGTCGGGAGGAACATCCACAAGCGATCGAACGATCGATACCACCATCCGCGAGACTTCCATGCATGATGCCGCTGTACTGATGGCCTATGCGCGCAAAGTTGCCATTATTCCTGGATATGGTTTGGCCGTTGCCCAAGCACAACACGCGGTGCATGAACTCGAGCTCCAACTCGAGGCGAGAGGCGTGGAAGTGAACTACGGCATCCATCCGGTTGCGGGCCGCATGCCTGGGCATATGAATGTGCTGCTGGCCGAATCCGATGTTTCGTACGATAAATTACTGGAAATGGAACGGATCAACCCGGAGTTCCCGAAGGTGGATGTGGTTTTGGTGATTGGTGCCAATGATGTGGTGAATCCAGCAGCAGAGCGCGATCCCGCCAGCCCCATTTATGGGATGCCCATTCTTCAGGTGGACCGTGCTGCAGCTGTTCTGGTAGTGAAGCGATCGATGAATGCAGGCTATGCGGGGATTGAAAATGAGTTGTTTTATGATCCCAAAACGCGCATGTTGTTTGGCGACGCCAAAAGTGTACTTCAAAAATTGAATTCGGCCATCAAGGAGGTGTAGCGGTCTTTTTTTGCGTATTTTTGTAGAAGTCGTTTTTGTTCTTTGTTTTCATTTTTTCTTTTTTTACCCTAATCAGCCCACTCCATTTCCCTTTAGCCCCCTTATCCCCCTAATTTATGTCCGACTCAGTCGAACTGCACTTGGGTAGCGAACGTTTCAGTTACCCCATCCTCACCGGAACCGAAAACGAACGCGCCGTCGATATCTCAAAGCTGCGCGACGAAACAGGGCTAATCACCTTAGATCCAGCTTACAAAAATACGGGTGCTACCAAAAGTGCCATCACTTTTATCGATGGTGATTTAGGCATCTTGCGCTACAGAGGGTACCCGATTGAGCAGTTGGCTGGGCATTCCTCATTTATGGAAGTGAGTTACCTCCTTTTGTATGGTGAATTGCCTTCGGCTGTGCAGTTGGAACAGTTCAACCAATCGATTATTCGCCGCACATTGGTTCATGAGAACATCAAGAAGTTCTTAGATGCCTATCCAGGTGGAACGCACCCCATGGGCGTGCTGATGAGCACCATTGCATCGCTTTCGAGTTTCTACCCCAACTCCCTGATTCCCAATCGTTCTGCGGAAGATGTTGACCGCACCATTCATCGCCTCATCGCTAAAATGGCGACCATCGCGGCCTGGACATACAAAAAAGCGATTGGTCACCCCTATATGTACCCCAATAACAAGTACGATTATGTGTCCAATTTCCTGATGATGATGTTTGGCCACCGTACGGAAGAATATGTGCCCGATCCAGTGGTGGTTGATGCCCTCAATAAGTTGTTGATTCTTCATGCCGACCACGAACAAAATTGCTCCACTTCAACAGTGCGCATTGTGGGCTCATCGCATGCCAATATTTATGCCTCCGTCGCTGCGGGCATCGGCGCCTTGTGGGGGCCGCTGCACGGTGGGGCCAACCAAGCGGTGATTGAAATGCTGGAGGCCATCAAAGAAGACGGTGGTGATGCTCAAAAGTATATCGCCAAAGCCAAAGACAAAAATGATCCATTCCGTTTAATGGGCTTCGGACACCGTGTCTACAAAAACTTCGATCCGCGTGCGAAGATCATCAAAGTGGCTTGCGATCAAGTATTAAATCGCTTAGGCATCAACGACCCGATCCTAGACATTGCCAAGCAATTGGAAGAAACTGCCTTGAGCGACGCGTATTTTGTGGAGCGTAAACTCTACCCGAATGTCGATTTCTATTCGGGAATCATTTACAGAGCCATCGGAATTCCAACGGATATGTTTACCGTCATGTTTGCTTTGGGTCGCCTTCCCGGATGGATCAGTCAATGGAAGGAAATGCGCGAATCGAATGAGCCGATTGGAAGACCGCGTCAACTCTACATCGGTCACCCTGAGCGCGATTATGTGCCCGTGGGTAAGCGCAAGGCTTAGGATCCCAAGCACAGAGAAATTTTGTCTGTGTAGTGGGCACCGGCTTAGGCGTTCATCTCTGGCTTAGATATTCATCACCGGCTTAGGCGTTCATCAAATGCTCTATTTCTTCGGTTTCGATGGGAGTTCCTTCCATTAAGTTCATGGGGCCGTTGGCGGTGATGAGGATGTCATTTTCAATTCTGATTCCGATGCCCTCGGCGCGGACATATATACCGGGTTCGCAGGTGATCACCATCCCTTCGTCGAGTTGGCCATAGCGCTCGCCGATGTCGTGTACGTCAATTCCCAAGAAATGTCCGGTACCGTGGGGAAAATACTTTTTATAAGCGGGCGCATCTAACGGTGCATTTTTCACTTCCTCGGAAGTCAGAAGGCCGATGCTCAAAAGTTCTTCCTGCATGATCAGGGCCGATGCCTGGTTGTATTCGTTGAGGGTTCGCCCCACAGTGAGTAGTTTGGTGGCTTCGGTCTGCACGCGCAATACGGCATCATAGAGTTGCTTTTGTCGGGCCGAAAAGCGGCCGTTGGCCGGCACGCATCGGGTCATATCGCCTGCATAATGACCGTAATCGGCGCCGAAATCCATCAAAATGAGGTCTCCATCCGCGCAGATGCGGTCGTTATGGGTATAGTGAAGGATACAGGCCGATGCGCCTGAGGCAATTATTGGGGTGAAAGAGAATCCATGAGCCCGATTCTTGAGCATAGAACGAATGAGTTCTGCTTCTATATCAAATTCCCAAATTCCGGGCTTGATTTTTGGCAAGATTTCGCAGAAGGCATCACCGGTAATTTTTACTGCTTCCTTGAGCATGTCTATTTCCTCTGTTTGCTTGCGCGAGCGCAGCTGAGCAAACAATGGGGCAGCACGGTGGTAGTCGTGGAGGGGGTATCGGCTTTGGAGCCGGGCGGCTAAACGATGCGATGAATCGGGGAGGAAATTCCCGAGTCGGTCGTTTTCATTGGTATTGAGGTAGCAGCCCTTGGCATAGGTCATGAGTGGATGCAGTTGACCTTCAAATGTTGTGCTCCATCGAATGGTATGGATGCCCGATAGTTCCCGAGCGCGTTCCTTGCTGTGTTTCGGTCCCTCCCAAATGGTGAGCTCCTCGTTCGTTTCACGAATAAACAGGACCTCCCGCAATTCAGTTACAGGACAATCCGGGAACAGGATGAGGTGGGTGTCTTCTTGGTCTATTCCGGTGAGCCAATAAAGATCGCTGTTCGGGCGAAAGGCATAGTCGGCGTCGGCGTTTCTGGGAAACGAATCATTGGTGCTGAACACGGCGATACAACCGGCTTGCATGCGCTCAGTAAAACGTCGGCGATTGTTCTCGAATAATAGGGATGGGGCAGGGGCGTACTTCATGGGGAATGCGATTTAAAGCCTAAAAATACGGATTTCATGGCCACGGATTTTTTTTCTCTGCCGTTTGGTCATATTCTCTTTTTCTACTACCTTTGCACTCCCTCAAAGTAGGGGGTTTATCTGTTTTATCAACCGCGCACGTTTAGCATATGCCCACCATCCAACAACTTGTACGCCTCGGCCGGGAGCACAAGAGCGACAAGAGCAAATCGCCCGCTCTTGACTCTTGTCCACAACGCCGTGGTGTTTGCACCCGTGTTTATACCACCACGCCCAAGAAGCCGAATTCGGCAATGCGCAAGGTGGCTCGTGTTCGTCTAACCAACCAAAAGGAGGTTAATGCTTATATTCCGGGAGAAGGTCACAACTTACAGGAGCACTCAATCGTACTGATTCGTGGCGGTCGTGTGAAGGATTTGCCCGGTGTTCGTTACCACATCATACGGGGTGCATTAGACACCGCGGGGGTTAATGGGCGTAAGCAAGGTCGTTCTAAGTATGGGGCAAAAGCCAAACAAGCCGCTCCAACCGCTAAAAAGAAAAATAATTGACATGAGAAAGACCAGGGCCAAAAGAAGGATCGTTGAGCCTGATCCCAAGTTTCAAGATGTGATGGTCACCCGCTTCATCAACAATATGATGTTTGAGGGTCGCAAGAGTACAGCTGCCACCATTTTCTACACAGCGATGGAAGTCGTTGAAAAGAAGGCGGGCGAAAATGGCCTAGAAGTGTGGCGTAGAGCCATGGGCAATGTCATGCCTGCCGTTGAAGTAAAGAGCCGCCGGGTCGGTGGAGCCACCTACCAAGTGCCGATCGAAGTTAACCCCGTGCGCAAACAAGCATTGGGCATGCGTTGGCTCATTAATTATGCACGCAAGCGCAATGAAAAAACCATGGTAGATCGTTTAGCCGCTGAGGTAATCGCTGCTGCTAAAGGTGAAGGCGCTGCCGTTAAAAAGAAGGAAGATACCTACAAAATGGCCGAAGCCAACAAAGCGTTCTCACATTTCAGATTCTGATAACATGGCCCAGAAAGACCTTAAGTTTGTACGAAATATCGGTATTGCCGCCCACATCGATGCGGGTAAGACCACCACAACGGAGCGGATTCTGTATTACACGGGCATGACTCATAAAATAGGGGAAGTGCATGATGGTGCGGCCACTATGGACTGGATGGCTCAAGAGCAAGAGCGCGGAATCACCATCACCTCGGCTGCCACCAAGACCACTTGGAATTGGCAAAATACCGATTACGCCATCAACATCATCGATACCCCGGGCCACGTTGACTTCACCGTAGAGGTTAATCGCTCGTTGCGGGTACTGGACGGATTGGTGTTTTTGTTTTCAGCCGTAGATGGCGTTGAGCCTCAGTCAGAAACCAATTGGCGTTTAGCCGACAACTACGGCGTGCCGCGCATTGGATTCGTAAACAAAATGGATCGTCAGGGGGCCGACTTTTTCGCAGTTTGTAATCAAGTGCGGGAAATGCTCGGTTCAGTGGCTATTCCTCTTCAGGTGCCCATAGGTTCTGAGGAACATTTCAAAGGAGTGGTTGACCTAATCACCAACAAAGCCATCATTTGGGATGAAGACAGCAAAGGAATGACCTACAAGGAAATTCCGATTCCTGAGGATTTGGTGGAGCTTGCCAATGAGAGCCGTCAGAAATTGGTCGAAATCTGTGCGGAATACGATATGGAGTTGATGGAGAAATTTTTCGATAATCCTGATTCCATTACAGAAGAGGAAATGCGGGTAGCCATCCGCAGTGCGGTTATTGATGGAAAATTTGTGCCCATGATGTGCGGGTCTTCTTTCAAGAACAAAGGGGTTCAGGCCGTTTTGGATGCCGTGTGCTCCTACATGCCTTCACCTGTAGATACCGAAGCGGTGAAAGGTACCGATCCCAAGACTGATGCTGACTTAACGCGCAAGCCTTCGGTGGATGAGCCTTTTTGTGCGCTCGCTTTTAAGGTGGCAACCGATCCTTTCGTAGGTCGATTGGTGTTTTTCCGTGTCTATTCCGGCCGTTTAGAAGCCGGATCCTATGTTTCGAAAGTTCGTAGTGATGCCGATAAAGGAATCTTGATTGAGAAAGAACGTATTTCTCGGTTGTTTCAAATGCACGCCAACGACCGTAAGGCCATTGAGTTTGTTGAAGCAGGTGATATCTGTGCCGCTGTTGGATTTAAGGACATTAAGACTGGAGATACCCTTTGCGATGAGAAGGCCCTGATTTTGTTGGAGGCCATGCAATTCCCTGAGCCCGTAATTGGTTTGGCTGTAGAGCCAAAAACCCAAGCCGATTCAGATAAGTTGGGTAACGCTTTGGCCAAATTGGCCGAAGAAGATCCGACCTTCCGTGTGCATACCGATGAGGACACAGGTCAGACCATCATCCAAGGTATGGGTGAGCTGCACTTAGAGATCATCGTGGATCGCCTGCGCCGTGAGTTCAAGGTTGAATGCAACCAGGGTGCACCGCAAGTAAACTATAAGGAGGCCATTACCGCTCCGGTTATCCACCGTGAGGTTTACAAGAAACAAACGGGTGGCCGTGGTAAATTCGCCGATATTCAGGTTGAAGTGATGCCCGGCGATCCAGAGAAGCCCGGTTTGGAGTTTGTGAATGAGATTGTGGGTGGAGCCATTCCGCGCGAGTTCATCCCTTCTGTTGAGAAGGGTTTCGCAGCGGCCATGTCGACCGGCGTTTTGGCAGGATTTAATATCGATAATTTAAAGGTTCGGTTGTTTGATGGCTCGTTCCACGCAGTCGACTCTGATTCATTGTCTTTCGAAATCGCTGCACGGAGTGCTTTCCGTGAGGCTTGCCGGAAGGCCAATCCCATCCTGCTTGAGCCCATTATGAAGGTGGAGGTCATTACCCCTGAAGAATACATGGGTGATGTCATCGGTGACCTCAACAAGCGCCGCGGACAAATGCAGGGTATGGACAGCCGAAACGGTGCTCAGGTTATTAAGGCTCAGGTGCCGTTGGCCGAAATGTTCGGATACGTTACGGTACTCAGAACCCTCACCTCTGGTCGTGCCACTTCTACCATGGAGTTTTCTCATTACACGGAAACGCCTAAGAATATTTCCGAGGATGTTTTGGCCAAATACAAGGCCATGAAAGCCGAAAAGAATTAAACAGCTACAGCATATGAGCCAAAGAATTCGCATAAAACTTAAATCGTTTGATTACAATCTGGTCGATAAAACGGCTGATAAGATTGTAAAGACGGTTAAACTGACCAGCGCCGTGGTTATTGGTCCCATTCCATTGCCAACCCGCAAAAAGATTTTTACGGTGTTGAAGTCGCCGCACGTCAACAAAAAGGCAAGGGAGCAGTTTCAATTGTGTACGTACAGGAGGATTTTAGATATTCATGGGTCCAGTGCCAAGACTGTTGATGCCCTGATGAAGTTGGATTTGCCTAGTGGTGTTGAAGTAGAAATTAAAGTATAACGATATGTCGGGAATAATTGGAAAGAAAGTGGGAATGACCAGCATTTTTGGTGCAGATGGCAAAATGCTTCCCTGTACGGTGTTGGAGACGGGTCCTTGCGTGGTTACTCAGGTAAAGACAGAGGACAAAGAGGGTTATGCGGCCATACAATTGGCTTTCGGAGACCGCAAAGAAAAAAACACACCTAATGCTTTGGTGGGTCATTTTCGCCGCGCGGGTACAACACCGAAAAGAAAGGTGGTTGAGTTCCGTGGTGATTCCAGCAACGCTGCGCTTGGGGATTTGGTGAACGTCTCAATTTTTGAGCCTGGTGATTCTGTTGATGTGGTCGGGATCAGCAAGGGAAAGGGCTTTCAAGGCGTAGTGAAGCGCCATGGTTTTGGTGGAGTAGGTGGTCAAACACACGGTCAGCACAACCGACTTAGGGCGCCAGGTTCTCTCGGTGCTTCTTCTTTCCCCAGTAAAGTATTCAAAGGCATGCGCATGGCAGGCCGCACCGGAGGTGCTCGTGTTAAAGTGCAGAACCTTGAGGTGATCAAGGTATATGCCGATAAAAATTTGCTTGTGGTTAAAGGCTCAGTGCCCGGACCTAAAGGTTCATTCGTAATTGTTGAGAAATAGTATGTTAGTCAAAGTTTACAACAAAGAGGGCCAAGAAACGGCAGCAACTGTTGAGTTGCCTGATGCCGTTTTCGGAATTGAGCCCAATACCCACGCGATGTACCTCGACGTGAAGCAGTATCTTGCCCACCAGCGTCAGGGTACCCATAAGGCGAAAGAGCGTAGTGAAATGTCGGGTTCTACCCGCAAGCTTCACAAGCAGAAAGGCACTGGCGGCGCACGTAAGGGGGATATTAATAACCCTCTGTATAAAGGTGGTGCCCGTGTTTTCGGTCCTAAGCCGCGCGACTACAGCTTCAAACTCAATAAGAAGGTAAAGGCATTAGCGCGTAGATCGGCTTTATCCCAAAAGGCAGCAGACAGTCAGATCACTGTCCTTGAGGATTTTACCTTCGAGGCACCAAAAACGAGTGCATTTGCTCGTTTTTTAAGTGGGTTCCAAGCATCCAACCAGCGTGTCTTGGTTGTCACTTCCGAAAAGAATGAGGCTCTGGTTTTATCGAGCCGCAATCTTCAAAAGGCGCGTGTGGTTCGAGCCGAGGATTTGAATACTTATGAGTTGATGAAGGCGTCGCGTCTTCTTTTGATGAGTTCATCCGTTGGAAAGATCAGTCAGCATTTAAATCCGTGATATGGAAATCTTAAGGAAACCAATTATTTCTGAGAAAATGACCGTGCTTGGTGAGAAGCGTAGGCAATATGCTTTTCGTGTCGATCCAAGAGCCAATAAAATCCAGATTCGTTCGGCCATAGAGGAGATGTATGGTGTGGGAATTGAAGCGGTTAATACCATGCGTTGCCGTGGTGACCGCAAAAGAAGATTCACCAAATCGGGAACACTCACCGGTATGACCGCCTCCTATAAGAAAGCTATAGTTACCCTAAAAGAGGGTGATGTCATCGATTTCTACAGCAATATCTAAGTCATGCCCGTTAAAAGATTCAGACCGTTAACCCCGTCATTGCGATTTAAGATCGCTGATGACCGCTCACAATTGAGTAAGGTTGCTCCAGAAAAGAGCTTATTAATTCCGACCAGCAAGACTGGAGGCCGTAACAGCAATGGTAAAATGACCATGCGTTACCGTGGTGGTGGACACAAGCAGATGTTGCGTGTTATCGATTTTAAAAGAAACAAGCACGACATACCTGCGCGGGTTGCAAGTTTGGAGTATGATCCGAATCGCACAGCTTGGGTTGCCCTTTTGCATTATGCGGATGGTGAAAAGAGGTATATTTTGGCACCTCGTGGAATTAAAGTGGGTCAGGCTGTCATGAGTGGCCCAGGCGCCACCCCAGAATTGGGTAACGCCATGTTGCTTAAGGATATCCCCCTTGGATCTGCTATTCACAACATCGAAATACAGCCCGGTAAGGGTGGCCAAATGGTTCGTAGTGCAGGTTCAAGTGCAATCCTGGCAGCGCGCGACGACAAATACGCAACGATTAAGCTTCCAAGTGGTGAAACGCGCATGGTGCTTCAGTCTTGTTTGGCTACTATAGGTAGTTTGAGCAATGAGGACCATCTTTTGGTGATCAGCGGTAAAGCGGGCAGAAGTCGTTGGTTGGGTCGTCGGCCCCGTGTTCGTGGTGTAGCCATGAATCCAGTCGATCACCCTATGGGTGGTGGTGAAGGAAGGGCTTCCGGAGGTCACCCACGTTCTCGTAAGGGATTGTTGGCTAAGGGATACAAAACCCGGGCTCCACGCAAATCATCCGATCGTTTGATAGTTAACCGCAGGAAATAATATATATGGCTCGTTCACTTAAAAAAGGCCCATTCGTCGAGTATACCTTAGAAAATAAGGTCACTGTGATGAACGGAGCCACCCGGAAGACCGTAATTAAAACATGGTCACGTCGGTCAATGATTATCCCCGAATTTGTTGGGCACACTTTTGCTGTGCACAATGGGAATAAATTTATACCCGTTTACGTAACGGAAAATATGGTGGGTCATAAATTGGGTGAGTTCTCACCAACCCGCACCTTCCGTGGTCACTCCAATAAAAAAGATAAAGGCAAAAAATAATGGAAGCAGTAGCCATACTCCGAGATTGTCCTACCTCGCCCCGCAAGATGCGTCTGTTGGCCGACCTCATCAGGGGTCAGCAAATAGACAGGGCCACGGGTATTCTTCGGTTTTCGAAGAAACATGCGTCGATCAATATGGAAAAATTATTGCTCTCAGCTATTTCCAACTGGGAGAAGTCTAATTCAGATACGTCGTTGGAAGAAGCGGGGCTGTACGTTAAGCGGATTCAAGTCGACGAAGGTCGTATGCTTAAGCGACTCCGTCCGGCTCCTCAGGGTCGAGGTCATCGAATCCGTAAGCGCTCAAACCACATAACTCTGGTTGTGGATTCACGGCCTACTAATGTAGAATAATAGATATGGGACAAAAAGCAAATCCAGTCAGCCTTCGCCTGGGCTACATCAGAGGTTGGGAATCCAATTGGTATGGTGGCAAGAAATTCGCTGAAAAATTGATCGGCGATGAAAAAATCCGCAAATACATCAGCGCACGTATCGATAATACCGGTATCGCACGAATCATCATTGAACGTTCATTTCAGAAGATCACGGTCACCATTCATACGAGCCGCCCGGGTGTCGTGATTGGTAAGGGGGGTGCTGAGATTGAAAAGATTAGGGAAGAGTTGAAGAAACTTACCCAATCTGACGTGGCCTTAAATGTTTTTGAAATCCGCCGTCCTGAAATGGACGCAGCATTGGTTGCAGAAGGCATTGCCCGTCAATTGGAGGCTCGTGTCTCTTTCCGCCGTGCCATGAAAATGTCCATCGCATCCACAATGCGCACGAGTGCTGAAGGCATTAAAGTAATGGTATCTGGTCGCCTTGGAGGCGCAGAGATTGCCCGTTCAGAGCAGTATAAGGAGGGAAGAATTCCGTTGCACACCTTGCGTGCTGACATCGATTATGCATTGCGTGAAGCCCAAACTGTTTATGGGAAAATAGGCGTAAAGGTTTGGATCTTTAAAGGTGAAGTCTTTGGTAAGCGCGATTTATCACCAGTCACCGGTTCCTCAACGGGTGGCGGCGGAGGCCGCGGAGGTGATCGTCTGGGTGGACGCGATGGTCGCGGAGATCGCAGGGGTGGTAGAAGCGACCGAGGCGAGCGGGGTGATCGTGGAGGAGAGCGCAGAGGCGGTGGAAAACCAGGCGGTGGACGTCCTAGAGCATAATTGAAATTAATTGTCATAGAGAATAGATATGTTACAGCCGAAGAGAACCCGATTTAGAAAAACCCACAAGGGTAGAATCCATGGTATGGCTACGCGTGGAGCAGAGATTGCATTTGGTAGTTTTGGCCTTAAATCGCTCGAAGCCAAGTGGATTACTTCCCGACAAATAGAAGCGGCCCGTATTGCGGTGACTCGTTTTATGAAAAGAGAAGGTCAAGTTTGGATTCGTATTTTTCCGGATAAGCCGATTACCAAAAAGCCTGCAGAAGTTCGAATGGGTAAGGGTAAAGGTGCACCTGAGTATTGGGTTGCTGTGGTGAAGCCGGGTACTTTGATTTTTGAGGCGGATGGAGTACCTTTGCACGTCGCCAAGGAGGCTATGCGTCTTGCAGCCCAGAAGTTGCCTGTGAGCACTTCATTTATTGTTAAACGCGATTATTCCGAATAAACTGCGGTATGAAAAATTCAGCCATTAAAGACTTTTCGTCTACCGAACTCGTGGAACGGGTTGCGGAAGAGCGTAAGACGCTCACACGTTTGCGCTTTGGTAATGCTTTGTCTGCGGCCGAGAGTACGGCCAAAATAGGACAGACCAGGAGATTTATTGCACGTATGCTCACTGAGATTCGTCGACGTGAATTGGAAAATTTGACCGCTCAATCATAAAATTAGGAAGTACATGGAATTGGAAAGAAAATTCAGAAAGGAGCGCGTGGGTAACGTGGTTTCGAATAAGATGGAGAAAACCATCACCGTAGTGGTTGAGCGTAAGCTGAAGCATCCGATATACGGTAAGTTCATGAAAAGTACCAAAAAATTTCACGCCCATGATGAGAAGAATGAGTGTGGAGTGGGTGATGTGGTGCGCATTATGGAGACCCGTCCGTTGAGTAAGCTTAAGCGTTGGAGACTTGTAGAAATTATAGAAAAGGCTAAATAAGATGGTACAACAGGAAAGTAGAATGAGTGTAGCCGATAACAGCGGCGCAAAGGAGGTCCTTGTCATTCGTGTTTTGGGTGGAACGGGTCGGCGTTATGCTTCTATTGGCGATAAGGTGGTTGTTTCTGTGAAGTCAGCCATACCTTCAGGTAATGCGAAGAAAGGCACTGTGTCAAAAGCAGTTGTTGTACGCACCCGTAAAGAAGTACGTCGACGTGATGGATCTTATATCCGATTCGATGACAATGCGGTCGTATTGCTGAACGCCCAAGATGAGCCACGTGGCACACGTATTTTCGGTCCTGTGGCCCGTGAACTGCGCGAGAAGTTGTTTATGAAGATTGTTTCACTTGCCCCTGAGGTACTTTAAATCATATTCCGATGTCTGGAACAAAATGGAAATTAAAAAAGGGTGATACTGTTAAGGTTATTGCTGGTGATGATAAGGGGAAGACAGGACGTGTCCTTCAGATGCTTCCTGATGAAGGCAAAGCATTGGTTGAGGGCATTCGAATCGTCTCTCGTCACACCAAACCCAATGCAGCTTCTCCCAACGGCAGTATTGTTAAAAAGGAAGCGCCAATTGATTTGTCTAATCTGATGTTGATGGTAGGCAATACGGCCACTAAGGTAGGGCGTAAATTGGATGCCCAAGGAAATAGGGTGCGTTTTTCAAAGAAAACAGGTGAAATAATCAAGTGATGAGCTACGAAATTAGATTAAAGAAAAAATACTACGATCAGGTAGTGCCGGCGTTGAAAGAAAAGTTTGGTTACAAGAACGCGATGGAGGTTCCCCGATTGGTTAAAATAGCCATCAATCAGGGTGTGGGTGCGGCTGTTTCCGACAAGAAATTGGTTGATGCGGCGGTTCAGGAAATGAGCCTGATTGCTGGTCAAAAAGCTGTCCCAACCAAATCGAAAAAGGCCATTTCTAACTTCAAATTAAGGGAAAACCTACCCATCGGTGCGAAAGTGACCCTCCGCAGCGATCGTATGTATGAGTTCATGGATCGATTGACTTCGGTGGCCCTTCCTAGGGTTCGGGACTTCAGAGGCATCAACCCAAAAGGCTTTGATGGTCGGGGTAATTACACGATGGGGGTGAACGAGCATATTATTTTCCCGGAAATCAACATCGATAAGGTGAGTCGAATTACAGGTATGGACATCACTTTCGTAACAACGGCAAAGACCGACGAAGAGGCCAAGACATTACTGGCTGAAATGGGAATGCCTTTCAAATCTTCAAAAAATTAAATAAACAGCTCATGGCCAAAGAAGGTATTAAGGCGAGAGACCGTAAAAAACAGGCGATGGTGGCGCGCTATGCAGCCAAAAGAGCCAAACTGAAGGAAGAGGGAGATTTTCTTGGACTTCAGAAGTTGCCTAAAAGTGCTTCACCCGTGCGATTGCACAACCGTTGTATGATTTCTGGTCGTCCCAGAGGTTTTATGCGCCAGTTTGGTATTTCCCGTGTGTTGTTCCGTAAAATGGCTTCTGAGGGAAAAATCCCAGGTGTAACAAAAGGAAGTTGGTAATCAGTACAATCAATCATTCATGACAGATCCAATAGCAGATTATCTTACGCGTTTGCGTAATGCCCTGAAGGCAAGCCACAGGGTAGTTGAGGTGCCAGCGTCCAACACAAAGAGGGAAATTACCCGGGTGTTGTACGAGAAGGGCTACATCAGCCAGTACAAATTCGTTGATGACGGCGTACAGGGTACGATCAAAATCGCCCTTAAGTATTTGCCCGGTACCAATGAGCCCGTGATTCGGCAGCTTCGGAGGGTAAGTCGTCCGGGGCTTCGTAAATATTCGGGTTCAGATGAGTTGCCCCGCGTGATCAATGGTTTGGGTATTGCCATTATATCCACATCTCGTGGCGTAATGGCCGATAAGGAAGCCCGTCAGATGAATGTGGGTGGTGAGGTTTTGTGTTATGTATATTAATTCGAATTCAATATGTCTCGCATAGGAAAACAACCCATACCCCTGCCAAGTGGGGTCAGCGTTCAAGTATCTGATCACAATGCCATTACGGTGAAAGGACCTAAGGGCGAACTGAAGCGTTCAGTTGATCCAGATATGCAGGTGAAAGTTGAAGATGGTGTTCTCATGGTAGGGCGTCCTTCAGACAGCAAGCGCCACAAAGCGCTGCACGGTTTATACCGGGCACTCTTGAACAATATGGTGATCGGTGTCAGCACAGGATACACCGTAACCCAAGAACTCGTGGGCGTTGGTTATCGTGCGAATGCCAATGGGTCATTGCTGGAGCTTTCTCTTGGATACTCGCATGATATTGTCATGCAAATTCCTAAAGAATTATCGTTCCAAACGGAAACTGTCAAAGGTAAAAATCCTACGATTACCCTCAGTGGTTATGATAAAGAATTGCTTGGTCAGGTTGCTGCAAAAATTCGTTCATTACGCAGCCCTGAGCCATACAAAGGAAAAGGTATTCGCTTCCAAAATGAAATTTTGCGCCGTAAAGCCGGTAAATCTGCCTCCAAGAAATAAAGTTATAAGATGCTTACCAAACAACTCAGAAGAAATAGAATTCGCCGCGGTATCCGTAAAGGGATTACTGGTGATGCAACACGTCCACGTTTATCAGTGTTTCGGAGCAATAATGAGATATACGCTCAGATCATCGACGACAAGGCCGGAAAGACTTTGGCAGCAGCTTGTAGTAAAGACAAGTCATTGTCCCTTAACGGAATTCGTAGGGTAGAAGCTTCAGCCTTGGTTGGTAAGTTGCTGGCCGAACGTGCGGTTCATGCGGGTATTTCCAAGGTGGTTTTCGACCGGAATGGCTATCTCTACCACGGCCGCGTGAAGGGTTTGGCTGAAGGAGCCCGTGAGGGAGGTTTAGATTTTTAATCGTAGATATATGTCAACCAATAATATTCGAAGCGTAAAGGCGAGTGAAATTGAACTCAAGGACCGTTTGGTAGGTGTTCAACGGGTAGCTAAGGTGACCAAAGGAGGTCGTACATTCAGTTTTTCTGCCATCGTGGTGGTGGGTGATGAAAATGGAATCGTGGGTTATGGTTTGGGGAAAGCCAAAGAGGTATCTGAGGCAATAGCCAAAGGAATCGATGATGCTAAGAAATCATTGATCAAAGTTCCCGTCCTTAAAGGAACCATACCTCATGAGTCGGAAGGTAAATTTGGTGGTGGACGCGTGTACATCAAGCCGGCCTCGCACGGAACGGGGGTTATCGCAGGCGGTGCGATGCGTGCTGTATTGGAGAGCGCAGGGATAACGGATGTTTTAGCCAAATCTAAAGGATCCTCGAACCCCCACAATGTGGTCAAAGCAACGATCGATGCCTTGGCCAATTTGCGTGATCCTGCCACGGTAGCACACCACAGAGGAATGAATTTGTCGCGCGTTTTTAACGGTTAAGATAAGAATTATGTCACAGATCAGAATTACACAGGTTAAGAGTGGAATTGGGCGACCCGAGCGTCAGAAGAGAACACTTCAAGCTCTTGGTTTGCGTCACCCACACGCTGTAGCCGTTCATCTCTCAAATCCCCAAATTTTGGGAATGGTGGCCAAAGTGGCTCATTTGGTTAAAGTAGAAGCAATTTAATATGGAACTTTTTGATTTGAAACCTGCCGCGGGCAGTGTTAGAAAGAATAAGCGTGTTGGTAGAGGTCAAGGCAGTGGCCGTGGTGGAACATCAACACGTGGTCACAAAGGTGATCAGAGCCGAAGTGGTTACCGCACCAAACCAGGTTTCGAAGGTGGTCAAATGCCTCTTAAACTGCGCGTTCCCAAATTTGGATTCAAGAATCATTTCCGTGTTTCTTACAGCCCAATCAATCTTGATTTGTTGGAGACATTAGCGGACCAATACGGTGTTCGGGTAGTGGACCCAGCGTTTTTGGCGTCGCATGGAGTAGTGGATTCTTCCGCACGAATTAAAATATTGGCTCGTGGTACTGTTTCAAGGGGTTTAGCAGTTAAAGCCCACGCTTTCAGTGCTGGTGCCAAGGCAGCCATCGAACAGGCGGGTGGTTCCGTCGAAATTTTGTCCTGATCTGCAATTGTATTAGGTTATGAAAGGCTTTATAGACACCATTAGGAACATCTTTCGGATAGAGGAACTCAGGTCTAGGATACTCACGACCTTAGGATTACTTCTGATCTATCGTTTGGGTTCATACGTGGTTTTACCCGGAATAGATCCGGTAAAATTAGAAGAGTTGAACCCACAAGGTTCGGCTGCCGGGCTCACTGGTCTGATTGACTTGTTCGCGGGTGGTGCATTTTCTCGCGCGTCAGTCTTCGCCCTGGGTATCATGCCATACATTTCTGCTTCCATAGTGGTTCAGCTTTTGGGCATGGTTGTTCCATCTTTCCAGAAGCTCATGAAGGAGGGCGAAAGTGGTCGTAACCAAATCAACCAAATCACGCGCTACTTAACCATTGTGATTACAGCAGCACAAGCAATGGGCTTCCTGATCAATTTGAAAGCACAATCGATGGAGGCCATCATTTTGCGCAGTGGAGATTCTCTCGACTTTAGCTTCATGATTTCGACGGTGGCGGTGCTTACAGCGGGCACGATGTTGGTCATGTGGCTGGGAGAAAAGATTACCGATAAGGGATTGGGAAATGGAATCTCTCTGATCATAATGGTGGGCATCATCGCGCGCCTTCCGGATTCCCTCATTGCGGAATTTCAGTTTAGAGTCGGTTCTGGTGGAGGAGGCTTGGTGCCATTCCTCACTGAGCTCGTTATGTTAGCAGTTATTGTGGGGTTTTCAATTTTATTGGTTCAGGGCACACGCAAGATTCCGATTCAAGTAGCAAAAAGAGTGGTTGGGAACAGAATGTATGGTGGTACACGTCAATATGTTCCTTTAAAGGTGAATGCGGCAGGTGTAATGCCAATCATTTTTGCGCAAGCGATTATGTTCTTGCCGGCTACCATCGCTCAGTTTTTCCCTGATAGTGATGCAAGCCAGAGTGTAGTCTCAGCCTTTGTTGATTTTACAAGCATCACCTACAACGTGGTTTTGGCGATTCTCATCATTGTCTTCACCTATTTCTACACTTCTCTGGCAGTCAATTCCAACCAAATGTCGGAGGACCTTAAACGCAATGGTGCGTTTATACCTGGGGTTAAGCCAGGTCGGGCGACGATGGACTATCTCGATGATATTTTGGCTCGAATTACTTTGCCTGGTTCGATTTTCCTGGCCATCGTAGCGATACTTCCCGCTTTAGCCACCATAGCAGGAGTGAATGGTCAGTTTGCACAATTTTTTGGGGGAACATCGCTCTTGATTATGGTGGGGGTTGTTTTGGATACCCTTCAACAAATAGAAAGTCATTTATTAATGCGCAAGTACGATGGTCTCATGAAAACGGGACGGATTAAAGGTCGTATGCCGGCAGGCGCACCGGTTGGGTAATATGGCAAAACAGACCTCTATAAAACAAGACGGTACCATTTTGGAAGCCTTATCCAACGCGATGTTTCGTGTCGAGTTGGAGAATGGTCACCAAATTATCTGTCATATCTCCGGTAAAATGCGAATGAATTATATTAAGATTTTACCGGGTGATAAAGTGCAAGTGGAGATGTCACCATACGATCTCACCAAGGGTAGAATAAGTTATCGTTTTTAAATTATACAGCGTTATGAAAGTCACGGCATCGGTAAAGAAAAGAAGCGAGGAATGCATTTTGGTTCGTCGTAAGGGTAAGCTTTTTGTCATCAACAAGAAGAATCCGAAATACAAGCAAAGACAAGGTTAAACTGAGCATTTATATTTTATGGCAAGAATATCTGGAATTGATTTACCCCGCAATAAAAGAGGGGAGATTGGGCTGACCTACATTTACGGAATAGGTCGTTCTACTTCACGCAGTATTTTAGACCGCTGCGGTGTTCACTACGACATAAAAGTTGGGGAGTGGACCGATGAACAGACCACCCGTATTCGTACCTTGATCACTGAAACCTACAAAACGGAAGGTGAGCTGCGATCCGAAGTGCAACTCAACATCAAACGTCTGCTGGATATTGGTTGCTACCGGGGGTTACGTCACCGTAAGGGTCTTCCTGTTCGCGGACAACGCACGAAGAACAATTCTAGAACCCGGAAAGGCAAGCGCAAGACGGTTGCGAACAAGAAAAAAGTTACTAAATAAACCAATCGTTCATGGCAAAATCAACCAAAGTTGTTAAGAAGCGGGTCGTGCGTGTCGATGCCAACGGGCAGATGCATGTGCACTCTACGTTCAACAACATTATTATCTCAATAACCAACAACGACGGTCAGGTCATTTCCTGGTCTTCCGCGGGAAAATCGGGTTTTAGGGGTTCCAAAAAGAATACACCCTACGCAGCACAGGTTTCTGCTCAAGATTGTGGCAAGGTAGCCTATGACGCGGGCCTGCGCCGTGTGGAGGTATTCGTGAAGGGCCCGGGTGCAGGACGTGAGGCTGCGATTCGGGGCTTGGCGGGATTAGGGATTGAGGTAACGACCATTACGGACATTACGCCCATGCCCCACAACGGTTGTCGTCCACCCAAGCGCAGAAGGGTATAATTAATTAATCAACAATCATGGCAAGATACACAGGTCCAAAGAGTAAGATTGCGCGTAAATTTAAGGAGGCTATTTTTGGTCCCGACAAAGCGCTGCAACGTAAAAATTACGCGCCAGGTCAGCATGGGCAATCTAAGCGCAGTCCGAAAAAGTCGGAGTATGCGATCCAGTTGATGGAGAAGCAAAAAGCTAAATATACTTATGGTGTATTGGAGCGTCAGTTCAGAAAGACCTTTGAAAAGGCCAATCGACGCAAAGGAACTACAGGTGAAAACCTTTTAAAGTTTTTGGAGGCTCGTCTTGATAACACCGTTTTCCGATTGGGCATTGCGCCCACTCGAGATGGTGCCCGTCAATTGGTTTCTCACCGCCACATCACGGTCAACGATCATGTAGTGAACATCCCTTCTTATGAAGTTCGTCCGGGTGACCGCGTAGGGGTTCGCGAGCGTTCCAAGAATTTGGAGGCTATTGTGAACGCGGTGGGCGGAAAGCAAAAGGCAAATTTCCCTTGGCTCGAGTGGGATCATAGTCGCATGGAGGGCAAACTTTTGAATTTGCCTGAGCGTGACCAGATCCCTGAGAACATCCGCGAACAGTTGATTGTTGAATTGTACTCTAAATAATTAAGAATGGCCATACTATCGTTCCAAAAACCTGAGAAGGTCTTAATGCAGCAATCCTCTGCTAATGAGGGTACATTCGAATTTAAACCGCTTGAACCCGGTTTTGGCGTTACCATTGGTAATGCGCTTCGTCGCATCTTATTGTCCTCTTTGGAGGGCTATGCCATCACCTCAATCCGCATTCCTGGAGTCGATCATGAATTTTCGACTATAAAAGGTGTTGTAGAGGATGTAGTGGAGATCATTTTGAACTTAAAGCAGATTCGTTTTCGTTCACTCGACAACGGACAGGACTCGGAAAGAATTTATGCCTCTGTAAAGGGCAAAACAGAAATTACTGCCGGTGACTTGGGTAGCCACTGTGTTGGATTTGAAGTGTTGAATCCGGATTTAGTGATTTGTCATGTCGAGCATGGTGTTACCTTTGATATGGAGTTGAACTTGGAAAAGGGTCGTGGCTATGTTCCCTCAGAGGAAAACAAAAACGCAGACGCGAATTTGGGTGTAATTCCGATCGACAGCATTTTTACGCCCATTGTGGCGGTCAATTATTCGGTCGAAAACACCCGAGTAGAGCAAAAGACAGATTATGAGAAGCTCATTATTTCTGTTAGAACCGATGGTTCGATCAACTCAGAGGAAGCACTAAAACAGGCAGCCGATATTTTGATTCAACATTTTGTGTTGTTTTCGGATGAATCGATAACGCTCGCAACAAACAAGCGCGAAGTGCCCATGGAAGTTGATGAAAACACTGTAGCGATTCGCAAACTCCTGAAAACCTCACTCGCAGATTTAGATTTGTCGGTTCGGGCATTCAATTGCTTGAAAGCTGCTGAGATTCGGACTTTGGGTGATCTCGTTAAATTTGAAATTGCCGATTTGCTTCGTTTCAGGAATTTTGGAAGGAAATCATTGACCGAACTGGAAGAATTGGTGCGCGAGAAAGGCCTCACCTTCGGCTTTGATGTTGCACGCTATCGCCTCGATGAAGATTAAGACAAAAAATTATGCGCCACGGAAAAACCATTAATCACCTCGGCCGAATGGCCGCCCATCGCGATGCGTTGCTACAAAATTTAGCGGTATCGTTGATTATGAATAAGCGAATCAACACGACTGTTGCGAAGGCGAAAGCACTTCGCCGTTATGTTGAACCGATCATTACCCGGTCTAAAGATGACTCCATGCACAACCGCAGAACGGCTTTCTCGTATTTGCAGGATAAGCATGCAGTGAAGGAACTCTTTGCAACAGTCGGCGACAAAGTTGCGAACAGACCAGGGGGATACACCCGAATCATTCGCACGGGTTTTCGTTTGGGTGATGCCGCTGAAATGTGTATGATCGAATTGGTCGATTTTAACGAGCTCATGCTTGCTGAGTCCCAATCTAAGAAAGCCAAAACACGTCGTTCGCGTTCTGGTAAAAAGTCTGCCGATTCTGGTTCATCTACTCCTGTTTCTGCACCATCATCGGTTGTAGCGGGTGCAGGGGCTATGGCAACAGAGACATTAGCGACCACAGAGCCTACACAGGCCGAAGAAGTAACTGAACATTCCCATTCCGACGAAGTAACAGGTCATTCCCATTCCGAAGAAGTAACTGATCATTCCCATTCCGATGATGCAAGCAGTGCAGACTCTGGATCAGGGGACTCAGCTGCCGATTCTTCAGCCGATTGATTGGATTATCTTTTTTAGCATAGGACGTGCCTTGGCGCGTCCTTTTTGCTTTTTAAGGGGTGTTGATTCAATTTTCTTGCCTTACTGACATGCGCTGCGTAGATTTGTAGGCAAATATGATGAACCCTATCCCTCTTCAGCGCGATTTTGTACGCAAAGCGCGTTTGATTCTATCCGATGGAAGTTGTTTTACAGGAAGAAGCGTAGGATATTCAGGTACTGCTTTTGGCGAATTGTGTTTCAACACTGGGATGACGGGCTATCAGGAGGTGTTTACCGATCCTTCCTACAAAGGGCAAATCATGGTGATGACTGCGGCGCACATTGGTAACTACGGCTTCAAAAATGACGAGCAAGAGTCGGATGAAGTACAAATTTCTGGATTAATCGTGCGCAATATGGCGCGTAGCTGGTCCCGTAAACGTGGCGACGGGAGTATCTCAGAATACTTGAAAGAACGTCGATGTTTGGCAATTGCTGATGTGGACACACGTGCTCTTGTTCGCCAGATCCGAAGTCGCGGAAGCATGAACGCGGTGATGAGCGACGAAGATCATACGGATGAACAACTTTTAAGACGACTGAATGACGTGCCAGCCATGGAGGGATTGGATCTGAGCAGCCAGGTGGGAACAGTTGAATCCTATATTTTTGAGCCACAAGAGGGTGATTTGAGCTTGAAAACGGTAGTGGTAGTTGATTATGGAACCAAATCAAATATCCTGCGCCTGTTGAGGTCAAAAGGATTTAAGGTGGTGGTTGTGCCTTCACATTCAACCACTACGGAGATCCTGAGTCACCAGCCCCACGGTATTCTGTTGAGTAACGGTCCAGGCGATCCGGCATCCATGCTCAACCAAATACGTGTTATTCAAGCGCTTATTGATCATGAATTACCGGTCATGGGCATTTGCTTAGGACACCAACTATTGGCACGGGCATTAGGTGTGGGCACTTTTAAAATGCACCACGGACATCGCGGTATCAACCACCCCGTCCAAAATATATTGAATGGACGCAGTGAAATTACCAGTCAAAATCACGGTTTTGGGGTTGATGCCGCTGGAATTAAAAATAATCTCGATCTACAGATTACCCACATCAACCTAAACGACCAAACAGTAGAAGGATTCCGACACCGCACAAAACCCTTGTTCAGCGTACAACATCACCCCGAGGCCTGTCCGGGCCCCCATGACTCCCGCTATCTTTTTGATGAATTTGCCCACCTCATTGCTTCTTGTGTATGAAGCCAAAGGTCATCCGAAAATCCATCGTTCGGCAATCGATGAATGAAGCAAAAGTGCATCAGATAGCAAAATTGTTCGGGATTATCGATCAATAAAGTATATTTGCCAAACAAGCATATTCGCCACGATAACATTTAAATAAAGAAAATGTCCGTTATAGAAGAAGTGTACGCGCGTCAAATCCTGGATTCACGTGGAAATCCGACCATTGAGGTAGATGTAATCACCAGCGATGGATCGACCGGTCGCGCGGCGGTGCCGTCTGGGGCATCGACCGGCATCCATGAAGCCATTGAATTGCGCGACGGCGATTCATCACAGTATATGGGTAAGGGTGTGACCCGGGCTATTGGTCATGTCAATGATCTGATTTCCGAAGCCCTCGTAGGGGTGAATGTCTATGATCAAGTTCATATCGACAGGCTTATGTTGGAAATGGACGGAACCGCAAACAAGTCAAGACTTGGGGCCAATGCCATTTTGGGGGTCTCTTTGGCAACGGCGCGCGCAGCGGCTTCATCCTGCGGCATGCCCCTCTATCGCTATGTGGGTGGCCTCTCGGCCAACCTGTTGCCCATTCCTATGATGAATATTCTTAATGGTGGGGCCCACGGCGACAACAACATCGATTTTCAGGAATTTATGGTGATGCCCGTTGGAGCCAGTTGTTTTTCAGATGCGCTGCGGATGGGAACCGAGGTTTTTCATCATTTGAAACAGGTGTTGAAAAAGCAAGGACTGAGTACCAATGTGGGCGATGAAGGCGGATTTGCACCCAACATCCGATCCAATGAGGAAGCGATTGAAACGGTTTTAAGGGCAATAGAAGCGGCAGGATACCGTCCAGGAGAAGACATTTATATAGCTATGGACGCCGCTGCGACTGAGTTTTATGATGAAGAATCCAAGCAATACGTTTTCAAGAAATCGGATGGTGCACGGCGGAATTCCTCTGAAATGGTGGCCTACTGGAGTGAATGGGTGTCACGCTACCCCATCATCAGTATTGAGGATGGCTTGGCCGAAGACGATTGGGATGGTTGGAAGGCATTAACCGACGCCTTGGGAAGTCGCACACAACTGGTGGGTGATGATTTGTTTGTAACCAACAGTAAACGGCTCAAAAAGGGCATTGAAACAGGGGTTGCCAATTCAATATTGGTGAAAGTCAATCAAATTGGAAGCCTTACCGAGACCATGGAAGCTGTTCAAATGGCGCATTCTGCTTCCTATACCTCAGTTATGAGTCATCGCTCGGGTGAAACGGAAGACAGCACCATCGCTGATCTATCGGTGGCCCTGCGCTGTGGCCAGATCAAAACCGGGTCAGCATCAAGATCTGAGCGGATGGCCAAATACAATCAATTGCTTCGTATTGAGGAGGAATTGGGCGATAGTGCAGATTTTACCGGTAAGAAACTCAGATTTACATGAGTGAATTGATCTACAAAGTTATTCAGGTTCTGAAAATTCGCTATGTATGGGTTGGATTGGCCTTGATGCTTTGGATGATCTTTTTTGATCGGGATGACCTGCTTACCGGACGCAAAATCACTCAAGAATTGAGGGGATTAGAAGCAACAAAAGCCAAGTATATTGAAAAGGTGGAACGCGTACGTCAGAATCGTGACGGTTTGCTCGGCGATACGATGTTGCTGATGCGGTATGGACGCGAACAATTTGGCTTGCTTCGCGAGGGTGAGGTGGTCTTTAGGATTGATGAAGACCGGTTAATCGAGTCCGATGATAGGCCGGAATAGGCACAGGCCCCAGCCGGAATAGGCACAGGCCCCAGCCGGAATATGAAATTCGGTTTAATTTTCTCGAATAAATGGCTTAATAGATGCCAGCGTAGCGACGGAGCATCCACTCAGCTGAGAGGAAAACGCCCAACAGAATCAGAAGGATTTCCAAGCTAATTAATTCGCTTAATGTGCGTTCGAGGTAGGTGACCGCTGTGGATGGTACTCGTTTACTGAGTTCTTTGAATAGAGCGACGCCGTCTCCGCCTGCCACAAATTGACCACCGCTTTTGGCCGCCATTTGGGATAGAAGATCATGATCAGCGGCGGTTCGACTTTGCTCTAAGTTCACACGTTCCACGGCAAAAGCGCCCTCCGATTCAAATCGTTCACCCGCCAACGTCACTGAGCCTTTGTAGCGGTATTGTCCGGCAGGTAGCCCACCCACATTCAAACGATAGCTTTTCCCGTTTTTGCCCATCATATAGTTAAATTGTTGGCCTTCTTCGCTGATTATATTCAACTGCACATCCGGTTCATTCACTTGCTCTCGGTTTTTATTGAACACTACACCCTCAAAAACAACATCATCCTGTTCGCGAAACAACCGGCGCACGGTTCGCAATTGAAAAGGACGGTCGTCGGGTTTTACCGACAAAAACTGAGTGGTTCGGCGGATCAGCTCCCCTAAAGCATCCGTTTCTTTATTTTTTTCTGCCTGTGCCAAGCGCCATCGCCAGATGCCCTCCCCCAACAACAAGGCTTGACGCGGACGAACATTGGGGGCGAGTGCCCATAGGGGCATATCGGTGGCCATCGAACCTACCTTTTGATTCAATAGAGAAACGGCCGCTGGTCCCTTCGAATAAGTGCCAAAAGGTGCTTCGAGTGGCGGCATACCGGCAATGGCTTTCTTCAATTCATCTTCAAGGGTAAACAACGCAAAATCAGAAACAACTGAACCCAGTACACTATTAACGCCCCCCCGCTGTGTGGTAATCCGCACCAGTGATTGCACGGCATTGAGTTGCGGTATGCTGCTGGCGGACCCGGCAATATACCATACCGGCAGGCCTGAGCTTTCGACCATTTTCATCCATGCCGAACTTCCAGGAGCCACGGAAGGCAGTTGATGCACGATCACAGCCGCCGTACCTGCTTTAATTTGGGGCGGATCGAAAGAGTAGGCCGTGTTGACCTCAAATAGGGGCGACTTTTCGAGGGCATCTTTGATGCAGCCCAAGTCGGGGTGTGCACCATGGCCAAGCAACAGAATGGAAGTACGCGCATCCACGACCTCCACAAAGAACTCACGAATATCATTGGCTGGCAGGTCGTCACCCCCTGGTGCAGTCGCTCGTATACGGTAGCGATGCATTCCAGCCCGATCAGCGGGGGTAGTAAACAGCAGATTCTCAAAAAAGCGACCCGATCCGATGTGTAGCGATTTTTTATCGATGCTGATGGCCCGTCCACCCTCTAATTTCTCCAAGAAAATTTCTGCTTCAATCCCCGGCATCAAAGTAGCTTGCAGGTCCACTGATACCGGAAATTCGGTGCCCACAAATGAAGTTCGGTTGACCCTAAGGTCCACAATGCTGAGGTCACGAGCTTGACGGGTATCACCCATTCCATAACAATATATAGGGACGTTGAGGCGTGACGATTGTGTTACCGGTTCGGTACCTTGGTTGTAGATGCCATCACTCGCTAAAAGAACTGCAGCCAGTCGCTGCCCAGCATAACGATCTTCTATGCGCTGAAACAATCGGGAGAAATCGGTTGCTTGTTGATCAAAACGCCAAAGTAAACTGTCGCTTGTTTCATCTCCGAAACCCATGACCCTCAAATCAAAACCGTCACCCAACTGATTTTTAGCCGCTTTTAACCAGTTTTGTAATTGTGAAGCCTGTTGTAGGCTGTCGTTGTGAAACAACATGGATTGACTTTCATCGATGGCCACAACCAATAAAGGCCGATCAACCCTTTTGCGCTGGGTTTTCAGAAACGGGTTTAACAGCAGCAGGATGACGAGGCTAACCACAATACCCCTCAAGAGGACCAACGGATACTGAAACCAAGCCCTGCTGAGCTTGCTTTTGGTATTCCTATAGAAGAACCATGCGAAAAGAGCCCCCCCCAACGGAGCCAACAACAGCCACAATGGCGAGTAATTCGTTAAAAATTCAGGCATTGTGAACAGCCAAAACCACGATTAAAGTAAATAATGAGCGTTTAACCATGTGTTTGTAACCCTCCGCATACATTGATCACCTGTCCGGTAATGTAGGAACTGTCGTCTGAGGCCAGAAAAACACACAGCGCTGCCACATCAGCCACACTGCCTGGGCGACCCAAAGGAATTGATTTTTTCCAGAGGTCGATGGTAGACTCGTCGAGCGCCCCCGTCATTTCAGTTTCAATAAAGCCAGGAGCTACCGCGTTGCAACGGATATTTCGGGCACCCAATTCTTTCGCTATACTTTGGGTAAAGCCAATAACACCGGCTTTTGAGGCCGCGTAGTTGGCCTGTCCGGCATTTCCATTTCGTCCGACAACCGATGTCATATTGATTAATGACCCCCTCCGCTGCTTCATCATATGTTTCGAAGCAAAACGCGTCATGTTGTAGACCGACTTGAGATTGGTATGGATGACCTCATCCCATTGGGCTTCGCTCATGCGCAACAAGAGTCCGTCGCGCGTGATTCCGGCGTTGTTCACCAAAATATGGAGGTCTCCAAAATCGCTAAGCACTGAATGGATCAAGGCTTCTGCGGCTAAGTGGTCGCCCGCATCCGAACAATACCCTTTGCATTGAACCCCCATCGCGCGCAATTCTTCCTCCAAGGCCAGTGCCTTTTCTGCCGACTGCATGTAGGTGAACGCCACATGCGCCCCTTCTTGGGCAAATCTGAGCGCGATGCCTTTTCCTATTCCTCGGGTAGCGCCTGTAATTAAGGCCACCTGACCTTCCAATTTGGGGTTGTTCATATGCGTTTAAACGTTTTCAACTGAATGGGACGCAAACAAAGGAAGGTGATGCATTTTATCGTGTACTTCCTTTCCGATCTTGGCCAAATGAACATCATTTTCTGGGTCTTTCAAAGCAGAATCGATCCATTCTACAATTTGAACCATATCTGCTGTGCCCAATCCGCGTGTTGTGATGGCAGGGGTGCCCACCCTTATTCCACTGGTGATCATGGGCGATTGGGTATCGAAGGGAACCATGTTCTTATTGAGGGTAATCTCAGCTTTCTCCAAAGCCTTCTCAGCCAATTTGCCGGTAACCCCTTTATTGCGAAGATCAATCAACATCAAGTGGTTGTCGGTGCCCCCAGAAACAATATTGTAGCCCAAATTCATCAATGCGCTGGCCATGGCCTGTGCATTTTCTCGAACGCGTTGCATATACGCCTTAAAGGAGGGCTGAAGGGCCTCTCCAAAGGCCACCGCCTTGGCCGCAATGATGTGTTCGAGCGGGCCACCTTGGGTGCCCGGGAAAACACCCAGGTCGAGTAGAGCCGACAAAGGGCGAACATCACCCTTGGGGCCCGTGATTCCCATAGGATTGGGCATATCCGCCCCCATCATGATGATGCCACCCCTAGGCCCTCTCAGGGTTTTGTGGGTTGTGCTGCTCACGATGTGGCAATGAGGCAGCGGATTGTTGAGGAGACCTGTGGCGATCAGTCCAGACGGGTGGGAGATGTCGGCCAGCAGCAGAGCCCCTACTTCATCAGCAATGGCCCGAAGACGAGGGTAGTCCCAATCGCGACTATAAGCCGAGGCACCACAAATGATCAATTTGGGCTTGGCCTCGCGCGCCTGCTCCGCTACCCGATCGTAGTTGATAAGACCCGTTTCTTTTTCTACGCCATAAAAATGCGGACGATATAATTTTCCGCTAAAATTGACCGCAGAGCCATGGGTTAGGTGGCCGCCATGGCTTAAATCAAAGCCGAGGATGGAATCCCCAGGTTTCAAAACGGCCAGCATAATGGCGGCATTGGCCTGCGCCCCGGAGTGGGGCTGAACATTGGCCCATTCTGCACCGAATAGCTGACACAATCGACTAATCGCCAGACGTTCCACTTCATCCACCACCGCACATCCCCCGTAATAGCGGCGGCCGGGTAATCCTTCCGCGTATTTGTGCGTGAGAACAGAGCCTGCGGCCTCCCGAACCTGTTCACTCACAAAATTCTCGGAAGCAATCAGCTCTAAGCCCCGCTTTTGACGGTCGTGTTCTTGTTCAATCAAATCAAAAATAAACGTATCGCGCATGGGGCAAAAATAGGGTTTATGCGCTTACAGATGCGCGTTGTGGGATTGAGATAGGGCTTGTTCCCAAGTCCAGGCCGTTCGAAGCATGTCCTGAAGTGAATACTGTGTGGTCCAGCCCAGCTGTTCACGGGCTTTGGTGTTGTCTGCATAAACCGCCACCACATCACCCGTTCTTCGCTCGCCAAAGGAATAGGCCAAGGGTGCTCCGCTTACCTCTTCGAATGCTTGAACCATTTCAAGTACCGTTTGTCCGACCCCACTGCCCAAATTAAAAACATCGAACGATGGGGCATCCGCATGTTTTTCCAAATGCCTGATTGCAGCGACATGCGCTTGAGCCACGTCGCATACATGCAGGTAGTCGCGCACGCAGGTTCCGTCGCGGGTTGGGTAGTCGCGACCATAAATGGTGAGTCGTTCGCGTATGCCGGCCGCCGTTTGGGTGATGTAGGGCAGGAGGTTTTCTGGAATGCCGCGACTAAACTCACCAATCAATGCCGAGGGGTGTGCCCCCACCGGATTGAAATACCGGAGTGCTACCACGCGGGTGGCAGATACCTTGACCCAGTCGCGCAAGAAGGCTTCTCCAATCACTTTGGTTCGGCCATAAGGCGATTCAGGCTCAAGAAGTGGACTGTGTTCCGTAACGGGCAAAGATTCTGGGTTGCCGTATACCGTGCAGCTCGATGAAAACACGAAATGAGGAATGTTGTATTGCTCAACACAGCGCATAAGGTTCATCTGGCCGACGAGATTATTTTCGAAATAGAGTAGGGGTTTGGCGCTCGATTCCCCTACCGCTTTAAAGGCTGCAAAATGAATGACCCCGGTAATGCCATGGTGCTCGCGTTGGAAAAATGCCTCAAGAGCGGGTCGATCAACCAAATTGATGCGGTGGTTGACCACCTTTGTGCCCGTAATCTGCTCGATTCGGTTCATGATGAAGTCATGCGATCGGGAATGGTCATCGATGCTCACCACCTCGTATCCCGCCTCCAAAAGCGCCACGATCGTGTGTGAGCCAATGTATCCGGAGCCGCCTGTTACCAATATTCTACCCATTTGAGCTATTTGTTTGTACGTTGGTGGTTAAAAGCGCTTCTTCTTGTTTGTACGTTGGTGGTTAAAAGCACTTCTTCGATTAATGGATCAAATTGAGTAGGTATTGCCCATATCCACTTTTAACAAGGGGCTGGGCAATCGACTCTAATTGCGCCGCATCGATGTACCCCATATTATAGGCAATTTCCTCAATGCAACCAATCTTGAGCCCTTGCCGCTCTTCAATCACCTGCACAAACTGACCGGCCTGCATGAGTGAAGCGAAGGTGCCCGTATCGAGCCAGGCCGTTCCCCGATCCAAGACGCCCACCTTCAATTGGCCCGATTCTAAATAAATCCGGTTCACATCCGTAATCTCATATTCTCCACGGGCTGATGGGCGGAGGTTTTTCGCGATGTCCACTACCTGCTGGTCGTAGAAATAGAGGCCAGGCACGGCATAATTGGATTTGGGTTGTTTGGGCTTTTCTTCAATACTGAGTGCACGCATTTGAGGGTCAAATTCCACCACACCATAGCGCTCAGGGTCCGAAACGTGGTAAGCAAATACCACAGCACCGTCCGGATCATTGTTTTCTTGAAGGAGTCGACCCATTCTCGATCCGTAGAAAATATTATCGCCCAATACCAGGGCGGATTTGTCGCCCGAAATGAAATCAGCACCAATCACAAAGGCTTGGGCCAGACCGTTGGGCACCTCCTGAATCTTGTACGCAAATCGGCAGCCTAATCGCGCACCATCGCCGAGCAGTCGTTCGAAATGAGGGAGGTCGTGGGGAGTGGAAATGATCAGGATTTCCCGAATACCCGCCATCATCAGTACCGATAGCGGGTAATAAATCATGGGTTTATCATATACGGGCATGAGTTGTTTACTCATGGCGAGCGTCAGCGGATGCAGACGCGTGCCGGAACCTCCGGCCAAAACAATGCCTTTCATAATATGGAATGCACAAAAATAGCCAATATGTTCCTCAATGTCTACCTGATTTCTATCTTTGCAGCCTAAAATTGACGAACACATCATGAGAGAAATTCAAATGCGTGAGGCGCTGAGAGAAGCCATGCAAGAGGAGATGCGCCGCGATGAAACAGTGTTTTTGATGGGTGAGGAAGTGGCCCAATACAACGGGGCCTACAAGGTGAGCCAAGGCATGCTCGATGAATTCGGTGCCAAGCGTGTGATTGATACCCCCATTGCCGAACTCGGTTTTGCCGGGATTGGTGTGGGTGCCGCTATGAACGGTTTGCGACCCATTATTGAGTTCATGACCTTCAATTTCTCTTTGGTGGCCATCGACCAGGTTGTGAATGCTGCGGCCAAAATGCTGAGTATGTCGGGTGGCCAATTCGGTGTGCCCATCGTGTTTCGGGGCCCTTCCGGCTCTGCCGGCACCTTGGGCGCCCAGCACTCACAGGTTTTCGAAAGCTGGTATGCACAGGTGCCCGGTCTAAAAGTGGTTTCTCCATCCAATCCCTATGATGCCAAGGGTCTGCTGAAGACGGCCATCCGCGATCAGGATCCGGTTATCTTTATGGAGTCGGAACAGATGTATGGCGACAAAGGCGAGGTGCCCGAGGGAGAATACCTCATCCCCATTGGCAAAGCCGACGTGAAACGCTCCGGAACGGATGTAACCTTGGTTTCATACAACAAAATGATGAAGGTTGTGTTGGAGACCGCGCGTTTGTTGGAAGCAGAGGGCATTTCAGCGGAGGTTATTGATTTGCGCAGCATTCGTCCGCTCGACCACCAAACCATTATCGACAGCGTTCGCAAAACCAATCGACTGGTTGTGGTTGATGAAAGTTGGCCTTTCGCATCGATTTCTTCTGAAATTGCATTTAGGGTGCAAAGAGACGCGTTCGATGACCTGGATGCGCCAGTGTTGCGTGTGAATGGTGCAGATGTGCCCATGCCCTATGCTCTTCCTCTGGTGCAGGCCTATTTGCCCTCCGTGGAGAAGGTCATGCGGGCAGTCAAAGAGGTGATGTATTTGGCCAAGCCTTAGGGTATTGGTTGATATTTTTTTGCCTGATCGAATAAACCTCCGTCTTTGGGGTCTGTCAAAGGCCGGGCTATGAACAAAGGCGAATCCAAACCGGAGAAAGACCCGGTCGAGCGGGAAATCATCCAGCTGTTCGCATCAGGTGCGGGCGATTCAGCCCTTCGCCTGATGATGCGAACTTTTCAGCAGCTGCTCTACAAGCACATCCGGCGTATGGTGGTCGATCACGACGCAGCCGATGATTTGCTGCAAATGACCTTCATTAAAGCCTGGCAAAATTTGGGGGGATTCAGGGGCGATTCAAGCCTGAAAACCTGGCTCTATACCATAGCCAGCAACCAGTGCTTGAGCCATTTAAAAAAGAAGCGACAGGTGTTTTTTCTGCCCATACACGATATCGAGCCCGAGTTGAACCGACAATTGAAGGCCGGGAGTGACGTGCTGGATGGGGATGAGATTCATTTGCGTTTGCAGTCTGCCGTACTCAAATTGCCCGATAAACAGCGACTGGTATTCAACATGAAATACTACGACGAGCTGGATTATGAAACGATGTCGCGCATCACTGGAACATCTGTGGGGGCACTGAAAGCATCCTATCACCACGCTGTTCAAAAAATTCAAAAACAAATTAGGAATTCCGATTAAACCTCTAGTTTTTAGCCTTGTCAAATACCTTTGTATGAACAATATGTTCGAGCCGCTTCCTCCGCCCAACGATTCGTTTTCCACGCCCTACGGCTACTTTGAGAACTTGCCTGAGCGCACAATCAATCGACTTCAGTCTGATTATAGTTCCGTTCAGCCCGTATCGCCGCTTTGGCGGTTTAAATGGAGTGGC
Organism: Bacteroidota bacterium; assembly: GCA_016868485.1. Classification (GTDB taxonomy): domain Bacteria; phylum Bacteroidota; class Bacteroidia; order UBA7662; family UBA7662; genus F1-60-MAGs140. The sequence goes on along the minus strand of VGGT01000001.1, from coordinate 17,303 downwards.
CTTGCTTTTTTATTCGTTTTATCGCTCTTGATTGGGGGACGAGTGACTTATAGAGGAAGCTACTCGCAAGAAAAGAGCCACAGCCTTGCGCTCAATGCGTCTTTGATCGAGCTTCCCGAATCTGCCCGCATAGATTATCTGTTGTCACAATCGCCTGCACCAGACCTTTATTGGTTATCCCTTACTGAAATGCCCACTGCGCCCATAATCGATGCTGAAATTGCCGCGGAAGTTTTGGATCCATCCTCCGAAACTTCTTTGCCTTCAGATTATGAATGGGCGCTAATGACTGAAATTGAATGAACTATAACACCATGAGAACTGCCACGAAATTTTTCGCATTTTTTTTAACTGTTTGCTTGTTGGTGACTTTAAAAGTTGAAGCGCAACGAACGGGCGGAGCAGGGCACGGAATGAGAGAAGTAGGGAAAGAGGAACGCCAAGAACGGATAAAGGCCCTTAAAGTGGCCTATATTACCAGAGAATTGTCGCTCACAGAGCGGGAGGCACAGGTTTTTTGGCCGGTCTACAACAGGCATTCCGATGTGCGTGAACAAAAACAAAAGGCGATCATGCAATCACGCGCTGGAGGAAGCGGCAACGGTGTTCAGAGTTATTCAGGTGAGTCTGTTAAAATGTTGGATGAGTACTTTAGGCTTCGCCAAGAAGAGTTGGAGGCCGAGCGCCAGTACTACCAAGCTATTCGGGAAGTATTGCCAGAGCCCAAAGTGGCCTTGCTCCTCCAGGCTGAACATCGGTTTCATCGGGAGGTGTTGGCAAGCCTTAAGGCTGGATCCCAAAATGCACCTCAAACGCGTCCTATGAATCCAGGCCGCCCATTGCCTCCGAGAAACTGATTTTTAGATCAAAAGCCCATTATTTTCTGCCGCCACCAGGTTTTAGCGGTCTGATTTCTACATCAACCGTCAAAAAATTCGGTGATGTTTCGAGTAGTTCCCGCAGCAAATTAGCGACATCCTCCGAACGAAGCATATGCTCGTTGGGTTCGATGCCTGAAATGAGGTCGAAAAAATTCGTGGACACCGACCCCGGGTAAACGCAACTCACTTTAATGCCAAATTCTCTGAGTTCGGCGTATAATGAATGGGAGAAGCCGCGAACGGCAAATTTGGTCGCACAATAAGCGCTGGTCTGGGCCATGGCTTGCAAACCGGCAATGGAGCTGATGTTGATGATGTGTCCCAGACCGTTTTGTTTGAGAATGGGCACAAGCGCCCGGGTGGCCAGCATGAGTCCGTGAACGTTGGTGTTGAACATCCGGTACCAATCATCGATAGGAAGTTCCTCAATTCGGCCGAATAGACCAAAACCTGCATTATTGATGAGTCCGTAGATCGCCGAAGACCCCCATAGGTTCAGGGTTTCTTCTAGGGCGGCATTCACCTGATCGGGTTTCGTTACATCACACCCGATAAATCGAAATGAGGGGTGCTCGAACGGGGGGGCATTTCGTCCCCAGCCAACTACTCGATAGCCTAGGCTGCACAACAACTCCGCTGTGGCCCTTCCTATGCCCTTGCTCACACCCGTAATAATAATCACTCGATTCTCGCGCATAAAGACGTTTTTTGGTGGCAAAGATAGGCTATAGAAAGTAGAGCATCTAGTTCGGCTCTTGTTTTGTGGGCTCGTTGAGAAGGTTCTCGTCTAGGTTCCTGTCGTTGAGAAGGTTCTCGTCTAGGTTCCTGTTGTTGAGAAGGTTCTCGTCTAGGTTCCTGTCGTTGAGAAGGTTCTCGGCTATGCCCAAATCGTCGGCCTCCGATGCCGATTTATCGCGTCGCCACCGCAGAATCCTCGGAAACCGTAACGCTATTCCCGCCTTATGTCGCCCACTTCTTTGGATGCCATCAAATCCGATTTCGAATACGAGTTGGGGCACCACAGTGCGTACAGGCCCAAACTTCTCTGTGGCATGGCCCTTGATCCACGCATCTACTTCTCGAATTTCTGTATCGGTTAGTCCACTATACACCTGAGCGATGGGAAGAAGTCGCATCCGTTCCTGATCCCAAATGGCCATGCTGTAATCGGTAAATAAATTCGACCTTCGTCCATGTCCGGGGCGTGCGTAGAGCAAAACGGCGTCGAGTTGCATGGGATCTAATTTCCACTTCCACCAGTGACCCCGTTTACGGCCCGATTCGTAAACAGAGCAAGCTCTTTTGAGCATGATGCCCTCTGCTGCGTGGCGTCTCGATTCAAGTCTTTTCTGGTGCAGATCGCTCCATTCAATTCCTTCGATGAGTGGCGAGGCATGCAATAAGGGGTGATTCAGGGTTTCAACGAGCCTTTCCAGTAGCCACCTTCGTTCCGAAAGGGCTTTTCGTCGAATGTCTTGGCCATCGAGTTCCAAAAGGTCGTATGCATACACGAAAACGGGCTGTTGGGTCGTCATTCGGGCTGAGGGCTTGGTTCGTCCTAGTCGTTTTTGCAGGTCTTGAAAGCTTCGGACCGCTGGGAATTCTCCACACAGCAATTCACCGTCGATCACGGTACCATGCGGCAGTAAGTGGGCAAGCGCAGCGATTTCAGGAAAAGCGTCATCCAACCGTTCCTCCCCGCGCGACCAAATCGACGACACCCCTTCGCGGAGTATCATTTGAACACGAATACCATCCCATTTCCATTCGGCCATCCAATCAGTCCTGCTTCCCAACTGATGCAATGCCGTATTTTGGATCGATTCTCCACCCCCTTGGTCGCTGGGTTCAGCAGCGGAAGCGGATGATAGAAGAGGACTCGCTAAAAAGAAGGGATACGGAAGCGTGTGGCTGTGAATGGATCCTCGGTTGAGCAGCCGTTCAAGCGTGTAATCGGCCGGGTCCCAGTTGCCCATAAGGGCTTGGGTTATTTCTGAAACAGGCCTGTTCATGTAGTTTGAAAGCGCCTTGACGGCTATTCCTTGGCCAACGCCCATTCGAAAACCACCGGTGATGAATTTATTGAATAAAAAGCAGGACGGGCCGTCGAGCTGCCGCCAATTATGGAGTACATATTCCTTTTGCTCAGATTCATCCCGTTTTTTCAACCGAATCAGGTCCAGCATGATGGTCGATAAATCCTGAGACGATGCGGTGGTTGATGCGGATGCGGTCGATGCGGATGCGGTAGATGCGGTGGTCGATGCGGATGCGGTAGATGCGGTAGATGCGGTGGTCGATGCGGATGCGGTAGATGCGGATGCGGAGTTATCGGAAGACGCTATCCTATAAGGCGCCAACAACAGGGATAGGGTTTCAGCCAAATCACCCACATGCTGATAAGATTCATCAATCAACCATTCCGGCAGGTTGGTGCATTCAGCAACCCATCCGCGCAACCTGCGCGATCCCACCAATCGGACAGACACCCTCCCGGAAAGTAAAGCCAGTCCCCAGACCGCGTCGCGATCGGGTGCATTTCGAAAAAAAACCTCCAGCGCTTGCTGTTTTTCAATCGAAGAGTTGGTTTGATTGAGACGGTGGTAGAGATCAGTGAATGCTTTCATCCGTTTCAAGGGTGGACATAGGCTCTGGAGCGGCATCCCCCAAAAAGCGGGTGTGTATTTCCGTGCTTTGGTAGCCCTGTTCCGACAAGTATTTGGAGAATTCTGAGGTGAAACCGTGCGTGCAGTAAATATGTTCGGCACCCGTGCCTTTAATGGCACTCAATAAACCCGGCCAGTCGGCATGATCACTCAAGGCGAAGCCGTTGTCGAGGTTTTGTCGTCGGTACATCCCCCGAACTAGGGCCCAGCCCGATACATTCGCCTCTTTGCAGGGCGATAAGCGCCGCAAAAGCTTTTCGTTCGAAGCGCCTGGCGGTGCCATAAACAGGGCGGGGGCATCGACTTTTGGTTTCCACGCGCTGATCAGAGGCAATTCAGGGAGTCCGAACCCAACGGCATGGAGTGCCCTGTTCATTTCGGCGATACTGGGGTGGATATAGATGGGGCAAAGATTTTTGAGTAGGTGAATGAGCAGTTGGGCCTTCCCCAAGGAATAGGCATATAAAAGCGTTGAATACCCTTGGTTGACGTTACTTAAGTGCCAGTCAGCGATGGCCTGTGCCGTATGCGCTTGGGGCTTCCAATGGTAGATGGGTAGGCCAAAGGTGCATTCGGTGATGAAATGACTGCATTTTACAGGTTCAAAGGCTGGTGTGAAGTGGTCGTTCTCGGTTTTGTAATCGCCAGACACCACCCAGATTTGGTTGTTACCCGCTACTCTAATTTGGGCAGAGCCCGGAATGTGGCCCGCAGGGTGCCAGCTAAACCGAACGCCATTGATTTCAATGGTTTCTTCGTATTCAATCTCTTGAAGGGAGATGTTATTTCCCAATCTTTGCCTCAATACGGCTCTGTTGTGGGCATGTGCCATGTAGTGCTTATGACCATAGCGCGCGTGATCGGCATGGGCATGGGTAAGGAGGGCGCGATCGACCTTCCCCCAGGGATCGATAAAGACCCCGGCTTGGGGGCATTCAATGCCATAGGGTCCCCATTGGAGTAAATTCACCTTCAAATATAGCGCGTCAATTTCACTTGTTTTTCCCTCTCTTATTTTGTATTTTTGCGCCCTGAAAGGGAATGGTTTTGCTGCTGTTCCCCTCCGCCTTCCTTCTATTCTCAAATAACTATGCAGCACACAGGTAAAATTTCCCAAATCATTGGCCCGGTAATCGATGTGAGTTTCGAAACGGGAGGCAAACTCCCGAAAATTTATCACGCTTTGTATGTGGAGCGGCCCGACGGACAAAAGGTCGTGTTGGAGTGCCAACAGCACTTGGGTGAAGACAGTGTGCGCACCGTTGCCATGGACTCTACAGAAGGTTTGGTGCGTGGAATGGCCGTGATCGATACGGGAGAAGCCATTCAAATGCCTTTGGGCGGGCAAGTTAAAGGCCGCCTTTTTAACGTAGTGGGTGATGCGATCGACGGCCTCAGGCCCGTGAAGCGCGATAAAGGCCTTCCCATCCACCGTCCGGCTCCAAGATTTGAAGATTTGAGTACATCAGAAGAGGTGTTGTACACCGGAATCAAAGTGATCGACCTCATTGAGCCCTATGTGAAGGGCGGTAAAATCGGCCTTTTTGGAGGAGCGGGTGTAGGTAAGACTGTTTTGATTATGGAGCTGATCAACAACATCGCCAAAGGATACGATGGAATGTCGGTGTTTGCGGGAGTCGGAGAACGTACCCGCGAAGGCAATGACCTTTTGCGTGAGATGATCGAGTCAGGGGTGGTACGCTATGGCGACGACTTTCGCCACGATATGGAGGAAGGCAAGTGGTCGCTCGATAAGGTCGACTACAACCAATTGGAGGAGTCCAGAATTGCCTTGGTGTTTGGTCAAATGAATGAGCCACCCGGAGCACGTGCCCGCGTGGCGCTCTCTGGTCTTACCTTAGCTGAGCACCTGCGCGATGGGGATGAGTCAGACGCTCAAGGCCGCGATATTTTGTTTTTCATCGACAACATATTCCGTTTTACTCAGGCCGGATCCGAAGTTTCGGCTCTTCTCGGTCGTATGCCATCGGCAGTGGGCTACCAGCCAACACTCGCTACGGAAATGGGATTGATGCAGGAGCGGATCACTTCCACCAAACGGGGTTCCATCACATCCGTTCAAGCGGTCTATGTACCTGCGGATGACTTGACTGACCCGGCACCTGCTACAACCTTTGCGCACTTGGACGCTACCACGGTATTGAGCAGAAAAATCGCTGAGTTGGGTATTTATCCCGCCGTTGATCCCCTCGACTCTACCTCAAGAATCCTAACGCGCGACATTGTTGGCGATGCCCACTACTCTTGTGCCATGCGGGTTAAGCAAATCTTGCAGCGCTATAAGGAACTACAAGACATCATTGCCATCTTGGGTATGGATGAATTGAGCGAGGAAGACAAGCGTGTGGTATACCGTGCGCGCAAAGTGCAGCGATTCTTGTCGCAGCCTTTCCACGTAGCCGAGCAGTTTACCGGTCTAAAGGGCGTTTTGGTGCCCATCGAAGAAACCATCCGTGGGTTCAATATGATTATGGACGGTGCACTTGATGAGTACCCGGAATCAGCTTTCAACTTGAAAGGATCAATCGATGACGTCATCGAAGCGGGTAAAAAAATCTTGGCCGAACAGGCTTAATGCTGAAATTTTATGGCCATGACACTCGAAATTCTCACTCCGGAAAAAAGCCTTTTTGAAGGTGAAGTTACTTCAGTGAAAGTACCAGGAACGGAGGGCGGCTTCGAAATCCTGAACAACCACGCACCGATCATCGCTACCTTGATACCGAAAGGCGAGGTCCGACTCATGCAGGTCGGACAAAAGGAACAGGTTTTCCCAGTGAAAGGCGGCGTTGTGGAGGTCCTTCGCAACCGTATTGTGATCCTCACAGAGGCCTAAGCACCATTTAGGATAGGGTTTCACTTTTTTGTCCCCCAATATTTTGGGGTTCAATTCGATTGCACTATTTTTCGGGCATGACAGAACGCAACCAGCCCCGGGTTATCCGGGCATGGTGTATGTACGATTGGGCCAACAGTGCCTATAACCTCTGCATTACCTCAGCGATTTTCCCAGTTTATTACTACGCTGTTACGAAAGCAGCGGCAATGAAAGCTGGTATTGAACCGACCGACTTAAACGGACAAGATGCTCCTATGCACTGGGCGGGCATGGAGCTGCCCTCCTCTGTGGCATTTTCATACGCCCTTTCTGCGGCTTATCTTTTGATCGTAGTCATTTCACCTTTTTTAGGTGGATTAGCCGATTATGGCGGGCTCAAAAAGCGTATGATGGCACTGTTTGCGGGTTTGGGGTCGATCAGCTGCGCAGCGCTTTTCTTTTTTACAGACGAAAATGTAGCGCCCGGACTGACCCTCTTTATGTTTGCTGCGGTGGGCTGGGCCGGTTCATCTATTTTCTATAACTCCTTTCTGCCAGAGATTGCGACGCCGGATCGATTCGATCAAGTGAGTGCTCAGGGTTATTCCTATGGATACATAGGAAGTGTAACCCTACTCGTTCTGAATTTGGTGATGATCATGTTCCCGGGGCTTTTGTTTGACGTAGAGGGCATGGCGCGGTCGCTTCAGGGTCAAGGAATGGGCATGGAGGCTGCATTCACTGAAGCGGAGGGCCATTACCGCTCATTGGCTACACGATGGAGTTTCGTGGCGGTTGGCGCTTGGTGGATGGGTTTCGCTTTTTATACGCTGGCTCACCTGCCACCTGAAACCGCGACCGGACAAAACCAATCAGGGCATTTGTGGTCGAGGGGCTACGACGAATTTAAACGTGTTTGGAAGCGTGTTCGTTTGATGCCAACTTTGCTGCGTTATTTGTTCGCTTATTTTTTTACCAGTTGCGGACTTCAAACCATTATGGTATTGGCCACGATTTTTGCATCCAGCGAACTCCAAATGGGCAGCGAGGAACTCATCGCCACTGTACTGCTGATTCAACTGATCGCCATTGCCGGCGCATATGTTTTCTCATACTTTTCTCGTCGGTTCGGTAATGTGCCCGTACTTATGTGGGGTATCGTCGTTTGGATGGCCATCTGCTGCGCTGCTTATTTTGTGAGCAGTTCCATCCAATTCTATCTACTGGCGGCCGTGGTGGGTACCATCATGGGAGGAACCCAATCCTTGCTCCGTAGTACCTACGCCAAGCTCATTCCCACCGACACCAAGAGTCATGCCTCGTTTTTTTCCTTCTATGATGTGACCGAAAAACTCGCCATTGTATTCGGTACTTTTGCGTTTGGGTACATCAACCTGATGACAGGAAGTATGCGCAATTCTGCCTTGATGTTGAGTCTGTTTTTCATCTTGGGCATGATTGGAATGTTTGGATTGCTGAAGAAACATAAGGAATACGGTATTTAGAAGAATGGAAATAATACTATTTGTTGGGTGTGTTGTGGATCAATTTTTCCCCGAAACCGGAATGAATGCCATCAAAATACTGGAGCGCTTAGGCTGCACCGTTCGGGTGCCGGGTGCTGCGGGTTGTTGCGGCGCTCCTGCATGGCAACATGGGCAAGAGGAAATAGCCTGTGAAGTGGCGAGTAGGTGCATCACCGAGCTTTCTGGTGAACATCCTGTTGTTGTGTTGTCGTCCGATTGCGCGGCCCTGTTTAGCGTACACGCCCCTCTATTACTTCATAACGGTTCCGCCCATCATGCGGTGAGGACGCTGCAAAAGAGGGTGTTTGCCTTTTCCGATTGGGTGAGTCAACATGCTCAAATGCCCATGGTTAAGAATGTTGGCCATACGAGCCGGGTGGCCTGCCATGTGTCGTGTTGCCTACAAAATGAAGGTGCCCCTCAATCCATGGTGCCACTGCTTTCAGAATGGGGTGGCTTTTCATGCGTCGATTTACCTCAGATTTCCGCTTGCTGCGGTTATGGCGGAGGCCTGTACCAGTCCAATCCCGAGTTATCTCAACAAATGGCAGCTGAAAAACTGCGTTCGGCGCGTGCTGAGGGAGTTGAGTACATCATCACCGAAGACATGGGGTGTCTGATGCAGCTGCGGGCGGTTGCTGCGCAACGGACCGATCTTTCCTGGAAACCCGAACAAATTGTTCATTTGGCCGATCTCATTGCGGAGGGCTTGTGAACACTACAACAGGCCAATCATTCGTGACTTTATTTGATGAGTCGGAGCTTCGGAGGTTTGCAGAGGCCGTTTTCTTGAAAATGGGTTGCCCTGTCGACGACGCACGGCAGGCTTCCGACGTTTTATTGGCCGCCGACCTCCGCGGGGTCGATTCGCATGGGGTGGCGCGATTACCCGGGTATGTCCGTTTGTGGGAAGCAGGCCGTGTTTCGGTTCAACCCGAGATGACCATCGTTCACCAGACCCCGTCGACCGCAGGCGTTCATGCTGGGGGGGCGTTGGGACTCGTATCAGCGCCATGGGCCATGGACCTGGCCATCAAGAAGGCGGAAGAAGTGGGCTCATCAGTGGTAACGGTATCCCATTCCAATCACTACGGAATCGCGGCCTATCACGCCATGCGCGCCCTTCCCCATCATATGATCGGATGGAGCATGACCAATGCAAGTCCACTCGTTGTGCCCACCCGCGGACGGGAGCGGATGTTGGGTACCAATCCCATGTGTTGGGCATTTCCAGCGCGTCGTTATCCAGCCATAGTGGTAGACACAGCCACCTCAGCTGCTGCTAATGGTAAGTTGGAAATAGCCGAGCGCAAAGGTGAACCCATTCCGGAGGGCTGGGCGGTGGATTCAATGGGTGAAATCTCAACCCGAGCCCATATACTTCGGGAGGGGGGGAGTCTTCTTCCCTTGGGCAGCGTGGGCAAGCAAGCTGGACACAAGGGCTATGCCTTAGGCAGCGTGGTTGATTTGTTGTCGGGTGTGCTATCTGGTGCAGGTTTTGGGCCATGGGCACCTCCGTTTGTTTCATTTTTGCCCATGCCAGAAAATCCGCCGGGTCATGGAATCGGCCATATTTTTGGGGCCATGCGGATCGATGCATTTCGCAGTGCCGATCAGTACTTCACGGCAATAGATCGATGGATTGAGCGTTTTAAAGATTGTGATCCGGTCGATGAAAGCCAGCCCGTGCTGGTTCCGGGTGAACCCGAACGACAAGCACATGAGTTGAGGTTGGCGACAGGCATTCCCCTCACGACCCATGTTTCTGATCAGCTTTTTGCATTGGCGGATCGATGGGGTCTGCCCAAGCCGGTTTCCAAGCAGTGAACCACTTGTTTTTGGCTATATTTAACGCAAAATACCGTTATGTTTGACTTATTCGGAATGATGGACAAAATTGGCAAGCTGAAAGAAGCGGTCGAGGACGTCAAAACCAAGTGCGATGGGATCTCGGTGAGCGCCTCAGCCGCTGAAGGTGGTGTGACCGTTGTTTCCTCAGCCAACAAACACATCCGGGAAGTTCGGATTACGCCAGAGGCCCATCAAAAACTATCAGCAACGGAACTTGAGGCAGCCGTATTGATGGCTGTAAACGACGCACTCAAGGAGGCCCACCGAACCTATAAATCAGAGTTTAAGCAAGCCACAGAAGGTCTGATTCCCAACATTCCCGGCCTCGATTTGTCAAAATTTATGGGTTGATATGTTGGCTCGCCTCCATCCATTCTTCGTGCACTTCCCCATTGCCCTCTTGTTGTCGGCACTATTGGCGCACTTATTGTTTTGGTTGCGAAAACATCCTTCTTTGTTGTTGTTTAGCCGGTTTCTGCTGGTAGGTGCTGCATTGGGCGCACTCTTGTCTGCGCTCAGCGGGGGTTGGGCCGAGGATGCGGCGGGTGATTTGCGCGCTGAAGTCCATGAAGCCATCGAACAGCACGAGACCTTGGGGTATATTCAGGCTTGGCTGCTTCCTGTTTTGGCTATGTGGGGGGTGTTGCGCAGAAAATCGATGCTGGAACGTGAACTGAGTATATTTTTTGGCGTGATGTTGTTGGCAACCGTTCTGATGCTTTATACGGGTTGGTTGGGAGGCTCATTGGTCTACGAACACGGTGTAGGGGTTGAACATCCGGTTTTACCTATTCAGCCGGATTCAACCGCACTGCCCTCTTCTATGTAAAGCGGTATCGTTTATCAGTTCATTAAATCGAAACATATGAATTTGAAATTTTGGCAATCTGGCCAATCCAAGGCAAAGAATAAATCGGCGACGGCAAAGAAGAATTCGGCCGGGGCAAAGAAGAAATCGGCCACCAGAGAGTGGATTGAGGCGATTGTTTTTGCACTCATCGCTGCCGGTCTGATCCGTACTTTTGCTGTTGAGGCCTACACCATTCCCACCCCCTCTATGGAGAAGAGCCTCATGGTAGGCGATTTTCTTTTTGTGAGCAAGATGAGCTACGGAGCCCGTATGCCGATGACACCCATCGCTTTCCCTTTGGCACACAATACACTACCCTTGTTGAAAATAAAGTCATATGTCGACGGTGTTCAATGGAAATACAGAAGATTGCCCGGTTTCGGAAGCATCAAAAACAATGATGTGGTTGTGTTCAATTATCCGGTGGAAGATTGGCGCCCCGTCGATCGACGCGACAATTACATCAAGCGCTGTGTAGGAATCCCTGGCGACACCTTGGCCATTCGCAGCCGAATGGTCTACATCAACGGTCAGGCGATTGATCGGCCGGCTGGATTACAACATCGATTCGTAGTGAGAACCGATGGCAGTGGTTTCAACCCGAAGACACTCGAAAAAATGGATGTAACGGAAGGAGGCGCTTTTTCAGCGCATGGCGATTTTATGTTCAATCTCACGGAGGAGAATGCCGACAAGATGAAGCAATTTGCCAATGTACGCGTTTTGGAGCCATATGTCATGCCTCAGGGAGAGTACACAGAAGAGGTGTTCCCCCACCATGAGCATTATCCTTGGAATCTTGATTCCTATGGCCCCATTGTTATTCCTGCAAAGGGCATGCGTATGCCCTTAAACATGCACAATATACACATCTACCGCAGGGCCATCGAGGTTTATGAGAAGCAAAAGCTAGAAGTAAAAGACAATAAGGTGTACATCAACGATGAACCCGCTGATGCATACACCTTTCAGATGGACTACTACTGGATGATGGGCGATAACCGCCACAACAGCCTCGACTCACGGTATTGGGGATTTGTACCCGAAGATCACGTGGTGGGCAAGGCAGTCTTTGTTTGGCTCAGTCTCGATTACAGCAAATCTCTATTCAACAAAATTCGGTTCAGCCGAACGTTCCGAAGCATCAAGTAATGAAGGTTCAGGACCCGTTGTAGCGCAATTGGATGCCCCAAGTTCGAGGAGGTCCAATATTACCTGGAACGATCATATAATCGCGGTTGCCCGCGTTTCGAATCAAAAAGCTGAGGTTTAAATCGCTCCGCAGGTCATAACCCACTCTGAGGTCGATGATCAGATCCCCGCTTGCACGCCTGCTGCGAAAGGGGGCCACACCAGCGATGAGGGTTTCAAATTCCGCGTCGATGGCGGTCATGAAACTGTTGAAACGAAGGTTGGAGCCTGTGCTGAACCGTCCACGCCTGATTTCCACATCCGAACGAAAAATATGGGGGGTACGGTACTTAAGATCTTCCTTCAATAGAATGTCGGGGCGATCAGGAACCGGTTGATACCATTCAATCGGTTGGATGTAGGTGTAACCCAGCTGGCCATTGATTTTGAATGTACGCCAAGACCCGCTGGCACCGGTGGTCCATTCAATTCCACGAATCATACTGGATCGATTGTCCAAATTGCGGGCCTGAAAACCCGCACCTTCGGGGAAAAATCCGAACCGAAACTCAATCATCTTGTCGTATTGGGTCCAGAACAAGGCAAGATCTGTGACTCCCGTGAATGCCCCCCATTTCCAGATTTGCCTGATGCCGGTTTCGGCGCTCCAGCCCTTTTCGGTGGAAAGACTCGGGTTGGGAAAAACCTGCACCGGCCCGGCTACACCACTCACATAGCGCTCGGCAATAGACGGCGTTCGGAAACCCTGGCCAAAAGAAGCGCGAACCCATGTATAGGAAGCGGCCTGATAATTGAGTCCGAGTCGAACGACTGGATAGCGCAGAGGAGGGTCGCTATCGATGACAAACTGTTCGAGGCGCACGCCGACCGAGTAATTAAAACGACCGATTTTGTGGTCGGCCTGCAAATAGGCGGCTAAATTCCGACTGCTGCGCAAACCATAGAGAATCCCGCTGTTCACATAGTTGTACTGATGAAGTAGACCGGCTGTGGCCATAAGGCCTGGGCGCAGGCTGCGTTGGTGTTGAAGTTCGGTGAAATAAACCTCACCACGGGTATTTCTCGTGCTATCACCCCTATTGTCGGTGAGGTAATAACGGTTCCGCAGGGTAGTTTTTTGTCCGTTCGTGCCATAAATATACAGACAAGGATCTACGGTCCAACGCTTCGAACGTTGCGTGTCGTTGGTACCTGGCGCTGGAAAGAAGGCAAGCGTATCGTTTTCCCAAAAGAAAAAATTGCCGAAGGTATCGGTCATGGCGTTTGTACTGAGGCTGAAACTCACCCGATCGCTCAGCCGAAGGCGCCAATTGATGTTTCCGCGGAGACGTCGACTAAATTCACCGATTCTGTAACCCTGATCATCTACCGCAAATACACCAATTGTGAGGTCGTTTCGACCCAGTTGGCGGCTGTGCAATAGCCCAAAACCCGATTGATTTCGTCCGTCTGATCTCCGATAAGGAGTTTTAAAGAAATCTCTTGGGGCATCATGGAGGTAGCTGAATAATTGAGCCTCTGTTCGTGGTGTTTCAGTGGGGTAGGCTGTGCGCAGGTTCACAATGCCCCCCAAAGCAGCGCTTCCGTAGAGGGCCGAGGCCGCACCTTTCACCACTTCAATTTGGGAAATGTTCTCTATGGGGATGAAACTCCATTTTGCATCCCCCGCATCACCAGCCAGCAAGGGCATATCGTCGACCAAAACCTGAACCCGACTACCCGCGCCGTAGCTGAAGCCGCTGGTTCCTCGAATATTCAACTGACCATTCACCATTTGCACGCCAGGAACGCGGTCGAGGGCATCATCGAATCGGGTAATGGCATTGCGTTGAAGGGCCGATGGGCGCACGACCTCCATGCTCACCGTCACTTCTTCGGCTCTTTGCTCGAACCGACCCGCCGTCACCACCACAGCCGAAAGCTCGTCGGTCGAGGGGCGTAAAGACAGGTCGATGGTGGTGTTTTGGGTCAACTCGCCGGTCAACGTCTGGCTTTCAAAACCTACATAGCTAAACCGAATGGTGTACTTACCCTTGGGCAGCATCAGTTCGTAGCGCCCTTGCGCATCTGTGGTGGTGCCGAGTGAGGCTAGCGGTGCAACCGCTTGCGCCCATACGTTAACCCCAGCCAGAGTGGCTTTTTGTCCTGATTCTTCTCTAACCGTTCCGATCACCCGATAGCGTGGACTGGTAGACGGCTCCTGCGACCAAGCCGAAAGGGCGGCACAAATCTGCACAACAACAGCGAAGAAGAACGGAGTAGAGGTTGAAGAAAATAGCTTACTTTTCATGCAATACAATTGTGTGTCTGGGTTGAAACGAGTTTTTTTCGGTGCAATCGAGTCATTTAGTGAGCAGGGGATGTTCTAAATGCGGCCAGTTAGTTGCAGAATGACGTTACGTTGTTCGCCAATGTTACCGGGTAGGGGCATCCAGCTCCGGTTGCCCAAATTCCGAATAACCAGATTAAGCCGCCAGTCGCCATAAACCTGTTTGCCGAAACGAAGATCGGTTAATAAGTCACCCTTTATGCTTCTGATCCGGTAGTCGATCAGACCCGGCATAAAACGGTAGAAGTCCTCATCAATATTCAGGATAACGCTGTTGTAGCGGGTATTGACCCCGAGCGACCACGATTTCCATTCAACAGCCAAATCGGTGCGCAGCAGATGAAGGTATCTGTATTTAAGGTATTTGCGCAGGTCAACCAGTACCGACAATCCGCTCGTATCGGCCCGAGGATCCGTGGAAGGCTTTAGGTTCAAGGGCATGATATAGGTGTATCCCGCTTGCATGCGAAGGCCCCAAGGCCCCCATCGTCCAACGGCACCCACCACGGCCTCCAAGCCCGTGATTCGGGCCTCAACAATATTGGCCGGCTGGAAGCGGGCATATTTTTGAGCGATGGCGCCCAAGTTACCTTCACTCAGCCAAATGGAATCCTGACTGTCCCAGACCTGCGGAATATAAACCCCAAAACTGTATTCAATCATGCTGTCGTAGCGTGTTTGAAACCAAGCCAAATCAACATAAGCCTGCAGTTTTCCCACATTGACCCGCTGGTGGATGCCCAGTTCAATGGATCGGCTCAGTTCGGCGCCTAAATTGGGGTCACTGGCTAAGCGCACCGTGCCTACAAAAGTGTTCGAATACATTTCGGCGACAGACGGGCTACGGAATCCTTGACCAGCAGAAGCCCGAAAGTTGCCCATAGCGCTGTATGCAAAGTTCAGACCACCACGGACCACCGGCTGAAACAGCTTTTGGCTGCCGTTCACCAAAAACCACTCACCTCGTCCGCCCAAGCTGGCCTCCAACCGGCCTTGCTGCCAATCAGCCTGCGCGTAAAGCGAGCGGTTTACGGTTTGTTGGTTGCCATACAATCGATCACTGCGGATTTGTCCGGTTTGCTGAACCAAACCACCAGTCCATGCTAAGTGACGCCCAAGACCTCCACTGGGCCGATACCGGGCTTGTGCTTCGGTGTAATACATCAACCCCAAACCAAAATCCTCATTATTGTAATTGGTGTAGCTTCTATAGAATCTATTTTTGAGGCTGAAGCTGAGCTGTTTCCCTTCATATTCCACATAAGGGTCCACCATGGTTCGGTGGTTGAGTTGTGGGTTAGTACTGCCCGGATAGGGCATAAATGCATTCGTATCGCTTTCCCAAAAGGTGTACAGTCTGGTGGAGTCGGCGAGCTGACTCAAATGAAGTCCGGCCGACCATCCCTTTCCTAAAGTCTGACGCACATGCAGGGTGCCTCGAATGCGGCGACTGGGTTCTCCAACCCGGTATCCATCATCGGAAACCGCATTGAGGGATGCGACTACGCCTGTTCTTCCAAAGCGCTGGCGGTGCGAGACGCTGATGCCCATTTTTCCCGGTGTAGGACCACCCGCCCAAGGGTCGCTGTGGTAGCCCGGCGGTCGATCAAAACGACCGCCAAATGCAGTGATTTCCGTAACCGGACGATCTCCAGGCAGCACACTTCTCAGGTTGATAACCCCACCCAGTGCGCCAGACCCATATAGGGCTGAGCCCGGCCCCTTTATGACCTCCAATTGAGCAGTGTTTTCGATGGGTAAAAAATTCCAGAGAATTTCGCTGCTTTCCGCGGTGAGCATAGGGAGGCCATCGAGCAACATCATGACGCGACTCCCCACACCAAGCGTATAACCACTGCTTCCGCGAATGGAAATTTGGCCACGGATAACGTGCACGCCAGGTGATCGGTTCAGCGCATCGTCGGGTGTAACAGAATTATTGGCCGTCAGATCCTTGATTTGGAGGACATCGGTTGATATTTGAGCCCTACTCAGCACTTGCTCCATACGACCCGCTGTCACGACAATAGGGTTTAACTCCTGATTTTTAGGCCTGAGTTGAATGTCAAGTGGTTTGCCCTCAGAACAGGGCCTTTGAATCCTGATTTCCTGGGTTTCATAGCCTAGAAAAGTGAATTTTAAGGTTGTTGCTGTATCCTGTACGCGTTTCCAGCTGAATTTCCCTTCCGCATCGCTGATCATGCCGCTGCCATCGGTCGACTGAATCCCTACGCCCCAAAGAGTCTGCTTGGTTTGGGCATCGCGTATTTGTCCACTCAAAACGCATTGTGAAAGAGCGTGCTCGGGTAGGAGGCCGAACAAACACAGCAACGGCACGAGTATACTAAGAAGGAAACGATTCATCGAGACAATAAATATGGGCTAACTACGAAGTAATATGATCAACTAAAGACCCGATTTCATGGGAATAACAAAAAATAAACATGGATTTTGTGGGCAAACGACTGCGGTTAAAAGGTCCTAATTTAGCGATGTGAACGCCAATCAACAAAGGGAAATCGTGTGCTTGTTGTCGCTTCTCGAGGTTGAGGGCGTAGGATGCATATTGGCGCGGAAAATAATTGAAACCTTAGGCTCTGCTGAAGCGGCTTTCGGAAGCGAGCGGCGGCTTTTACATACAGTGGAGGGGGTCGGACAAAAAACGGCAGCAGCGATACGATCGTTCAGTGATTTTAGCCGCATGGAGCAGATGCTTGATCGGCAATGGAAAATGGGCGCAAAGGTATATCCGTACAACGACCCCGAATACCCCGCTCGCCTGCGCCAGTGTCCCGACCATCCCTTATTGTTGTTCGGACTCGGACGGTTGCCACTGAACGCCAAACGGGTATTAGCCGTTGTTGGCACCCGATCGGCCACGGCTTATGGCCGTCAAATCACAGAGCAGCTGATTCGGGAATTGGCTCCTTTGAATGTGGTGGTGCTGAGTGGACTCGCCCTTGGGATCGATGGACACGCCCATGAGGCTGCTGTTCGTCACCGCTTGCCAACCATAGCTGTTTTAGGGCATGGATTGGGACGATTATACCCCCATCAGCATCGCCAACTGGCCGAGCGTATGTTGGAAGATGGGGGATTGCTGTCTGAATTCACATTCGATACCCCGCCAGAACGCGAAAATTTCCCAAAACGAAACCGAATTGTGGCCGGAATGGCCGATGCGGTGGTGGTGGTAGAGGCTGGGCGTG